>NZ_JAWLKF010000019.1:0-83685 GCF_033042195.1 Rhodococcus cerastii | reverse complement strand
TGCTTTCACCAAAACAAAATATTTCGGCACTGACATTCATCGACACACTGTTGAGTTCTCAAAGAACACGCACACACTCACGACCCACAGACACACAGTCCGTCGGCCTCAAGGGCAACTGTTCCAGCCTATCCCAGCTTGGTCTCGGACACAAGGCCCGACTCTTGGGGGATAAAACCTGCCAAGCCACACGTCCAACCTCGTTCACCCAGTCCGTGAAGACCGGGTCGGTGTCCGTCGCTCTGACTCGACAAAAGTTACGCCACCAACCACACCAACGCAAATCGGCAGGTCGACCCATGCTCGCGGGGTATTCGCGCAGCTCGGCCCCGGGGCGTCGGGTCATCGCGCCCACTACACGCTGCAGGGTGCGCGTGTGATGCCAGCCACAGCCCGAACCTTCACTGCGGCAACATCGTTCACCCCCGAGTCGCGTTCCGACGCACACCGTCCACGTGCTCCGGCACCGCAATGTCCCCCGCGAGATCAGCGGCAGGTTCGGCGTCGCCGAGCGCCTCCCACACCGGAACAACTCCGGCCCATACGTCTCCCCGCTCGATGTCGAGGTCGTCGTCGACCGGTCCACCTGACCGCGACTTCACCGATGCCTCGTACATCGAAAGCGCCAGAACCGCGGTGGCTGCAAGCTCTTTCCGAGTATGTGAACGCAGGTGAATGCTTCTTCCGGGGACCACCTGGTCGACGATCGCGTCCAATGCTCGAATCCGTTCGTCGGTGTCCTCCACTCGGCGAGGTCGTCCGACCACGACGGCGCTTCGATAGTTCATCGAATGATGAAATGCCGATCGAGCCAGGACGAGCCCGTCGACGACAGTCGCAGTGACGCAGATGTCCTGATCCGGAGCGTCGATCATGCTGCGTGATGCCACTGATCCATGCAGATACAGCGTGCCTTCCCTGTCCGGACCGGCGGGATCCACGCCGAACACGGTAGGTACGACGCGCGGCACTCCATCCACGATCACGCCGATGTGGCATATGCGCGCCGAGCGCAGTACGTCGAGCAGCGCTGCGCGTTCGAGGCCGGCGCGATGCCTCCCCCGCATCACTACCGTTCGCGCTGTCGGGGAAAGAGGCACGTCGTCGACTGTCATGGTTTCCAGAATGCCGGGACGAGTGGCCTTTCGTCATGGTCCAATAGAGCTGCTTTTGTTCAGGCCACTTCGACGCGGATACCGAAAGAGACCACGACCCCATGCTTCCGATCTCCCTATCGATCACCATCGATCGCGCCGACGCTCGGACGTTGCCCGTCCAACTGGCGGATCGCATCCGGTCCGCAATCGACGACGGAGACCTGCAGCCCGATTCTCGATTACCCAGTACCCGAGCACTTTCCGTCGATCTGGGCATCGCGCGTGCAGTCGTGGAGAAGGCTTACGAACAGCTTGTCGCAGAAGGTTGGCTCGATGCCCGACGCGGTTCGGGTAACTATGTCCGACGCATCCCCCGCGCACCTCGATCGATTGCGATGGCGTCGAGCGCACACACCACACCACGAACACCCCCGCGGATATCTCTCCGTCCGGGAATCCCGTGGACTCCGCCCTCGGCATCCGATGCCTGGAAGCGCGCGTGGCGCGACGTCGGCAACACACCGCCTCCCGGCGACTATCCCGATTCCACCGGCACGCTCGAACTGAGGACTCGCGTCGCCGATCTACTCCGCCGCGCACGCGGACTGCACACCACACCGGGGTCGATCGTTATCACGACGGGCAGCATTCACGGCCTCGACCTGGCCCTGGGTGCGCTTTCCGCTGCCGAATCGGTCGAACACGTTCTGGCACTGGAGAATCCAGGCTACAAATCCGCCGCTGCGCTCGCGACACATCGCGGGTGGTCCTTGCACGACGTCCCCGTCGACCGCGATGGCCTGATCGTCGAACAACTCGACTCGACTCCCCCACGAACACCGGCCGTGTACGTCACGCCGTCGCATCAATATCCGACCGGCGCATTCATGCCCATCGGCCGTCGACGTGCGCTGGCGGACTGGGCTCACAGCAACGATTCCATGATCATCGAGGACGACTACGACTCCGAATTCCGTTACGGCGTAGCACCTTTGCCCACCGTGGCCGAACTCGCACCCGACCGGACCGTGTACCTCGGCACCGTATCCAAGACCCTCGGTGCCGGGATCCGTCTCGGCTGGATGGTGGCACCTCGGTCGATGGTCGACCGCATCTCGGCAACGCGCCGCGTGATCGGCGATCATCCCTCGGTTCCCGTCCAGCATGCGATGACGTCCATCTTGCGCGACGGCGAATGGGACAGAGCCGTCCGAACGGCCCGGCGGCTCTATCGAGCCCGCGACCGCCTGGTCGCGGCCGCGCTGGCCAGGTTCGGCGAACTTCGCGGAGTCGGAGCCGGCCTGCATACCGTGTTGATACTCGACAGTGCCGCAGCGCGCGACGTCGCTACCTCATGCGCCGCGAGGGGCGTGGACGTACCGACGCTCGAACACTCGACCCGCTCCCACACAGCCCGGGGTGGAATCGTCGTCGGATACGGATCCGTCTCCGACGACGAATTGGACTATGCGATAAGCATATTGGTCGAGGGGCTGGAAGCTACGCTGCTCAGCTGACCCGCTCGATACTGCCACCGAGTGCACTCAGGTTCTCGACGAATCGCGGATAGCCGCGATCGATGTGAAACACGTCGTGCACCTCCGTCGTACCGTCGGCCACCAGTCCCGCGAGAACCAAGCCGGCCCCGGCCCGAATATCGGAGGACCACACCGGTGCGCTGGACAGCTGTGGCACACCGCGAACCACGGCGTGGTGGCCGTCGGTGCGCGCGTCGGCCCCGAGCCTGATCATCTCCTCGACGAACCGGAATCGTGCCTCGAAGACGTTTTCGGTGATCATCGACGTACCGTCCGCGACTGTCGCAAGTCCGATTGCCATCGGCTGCAGGTCGGTCGGGAACCCCGGATACGGAAGCGTCGCAAAATTCACCGCGCGCGGTCGCTCGTGTTGCACGACGCGGAAGCCGTCGGGCTCGCTGGTGACCTCTGCGCCTGCGGACCTCAATTTGTCCAGCACCAACGACAGGTGCTTGGGGTTCACACCGCGGACTCGCACGTCCCCACGAGTCATGGCAGCAGCGATTCCCCACGTGGCGGCGACGATGCGATCGCCGATCACCCGATGGGTCGTCGGCTTCAGCGCGCTCACACCACGAATGGTCAAAGTCGAGGTGCCTGCACCGCGGACGTCGGCACCCATCTCGTTCAGCATGTTGCATACGTCGACGATGTCCGGCTCACGCGCGGCGTTGTCGATCACCGTCTCCCCGGTGGCCAGGACTGCGGCCATCAAGATGTTCTCGGTGGCACCGACGGACGGAAACGCCAGTCTGATGTTAGCGCCGCGCAATTCGTCTGCTTCCGCAACGACACATCCGTGTTGGATCTCGCTGCGTGCCCCGAGCAATTGAAGACCGGACTGATGCATGTCGAGGGGACGCGACCCGATCGCGTCTCCGCCCGGCAGTGCGACGACAGCTCTCTTGCACCGCGCAACCAGCGGCCCCAGCACGCACACCGAAGCTCGGAACTGGCGAACCGCCGCGAAATCGGCGTGATACTTCGGCATGGCCGGAGTGGTGATGTGAACGACCGATCCCTCCAACTCGACCTCACAGCCGAGCCCGCGCAACACCTCTGCCATCAGTGGCACGTCCAGGATGTCGGGGCAGTTGGTGATCGTGCTGGTGCCCTCTGCCAGCAGCGCTGCCGCCATCAATTTGAGGACGCTGTTCTTCGCACCACCGACCGCCACCTCACCGACGAGGCGATTTCCACCGTTGACCAAAAAGCGTTCACTCACCTCGACAGCGTAGCCAGCGGGACCGGCCGACACCCGCGCGGTACCGTAGCGCGCATGGCCGTCCACCTCACCCGCATCTATACGAGAACCGGCGACGACGGGACCACCGGGCTGAGTGATTTCTCGAGGGTGTCCAAGAACGACGAACGACTCATTGCCTACGCGGACTGCGACGAGACCAACGCGAGTCTCGGTGTGGTTCTCGCCCTCGGCAACCCGCCCGAATCGGTTCATTCGGTGATCCGCACCATCCAGAGCGATCTCTTCGACGCGGGGGCCGATCTGTCCACTCCGGTCGTCGAGAATCCGCAGTACCCGCCTCTGCGCATCGATCAGAGCTACGTCGACCGGCTCGAAGGCTGGTGCGACGAGTTCAACGAGGATCTCCCCGCACTGACGTCTTTCATTCTGCCGGGCGGAACGCCGCTGGGAGCGTTGCTACACGTGTCGCGAACGGTGGCCCGACGGGCGGAGCGGTCGGCATGGGCTGCGGTGCACGCTAGCCCGGAAACAACGAGTGCATTGCCGGCGAAATACCTCAACCGGCTCTCGGATCTGCTGTTCATTCTGAGCCGATACGCCAACCCCGAGGGCGACGTCCAGTGGGTTCCCGGGTCGAGCCGCGCCTCGAGCGACCCGACTACCGGCGACAGCTGATCAGGCCGCCGGTCGGCGGCGACGCGATCGGCCGGAGGGACGAGATTCGACCCAGGACAGGAAAGCGGTCAACGCACTTCTGTCGAGGGCGATCTCGAAATACTTACCATTGTCGGACAGTTCCAACACGGCGATGTCCGGTGTCATGATGTCGAACTCGGTGTCTCGTGGGGCTCGTCGATCACCCACATGAATGTCCTGCCTACCCAGCCGATGATCGGGGCCGGGGCGGAGACTGGACAGCTTGAAGAAAACGAGCGTGTTGTCTCCGTACCGAATGATGCCGTGACGCCAACCGGCACCACCGTCCGTCGGCAACACCCGCATGATCGCGGCGGTTCCCCCGCGCCGTAGAACCATCAGACGGTACGCAAAAGCCGCGACGAGCCCTGCGAGCAGCACAACCAGAATGATCAGAACAATCAATCCGTAGTGCATCGCAGGTCTCGTCGCGGCTTCTCGTGAACCTAGGACCGCTCGACAGCGCGGACACGACCCTTGGCCACAGCAATGGCCTCGAGGTCGTCGCCGTTCTCTGCCACTACAGCCCGTGCCGCCTCGACATCGATGTCGTCGGCGAAATCGGCCGATTCTGCCAGCACGGTGACCGTCTTTCCGGTCACCGACAGGAATCCACCGTGGACGGCTGCGATGAGCTTTTCGCCGTCCGTGGTCGTGATCGACACCGTGCCGCCCTCGATCAACTGCCCGAGGACAGGCTCGTGGCCCAGCATGATGCCGATCTCACCTTCGGTGGTCTGAGCGCTGACGATGGTCGCGGTACCGGACCACAGCTTTTGCTCCACAGCGACCAGAGAGACCTCCATGCCGCTCTTCTCGGAAGAAGTCACGTCGGTCTACTTTCCGGCCATCTTCTTCGCGGCTGCCTCGACATCGTCGAGACCACCACAGCTGTTGAAGGCCTGCTCGGGAAGGTGGTCGTACTCACCCTTGGTGACCTTGTCGAATGCCTCGATGGTGTCGGAGAGCGACACGACCGAACCGGCCTCGCCGGTGAACTTCTCGGCAACGATGAAGTTCTGGCCGAGGAACTTCTGGAGGCGGCGTGCGCGGCCGACCAGAACCTTGTCCTCTTCCTGAAGCTCGTCCATACCGAGGATGGCGATGATGTCCTGCAGCTCCTTGTACTTCTGCAGGATCCGCTTGACCTCGTTGGCGACGCGGAAGTGCTCCGCACCGACGATGCCGGGCTCGAGGATGCGCGAGGTGGAGCTCAGCGGGTCCACAGCGGGGTAGATACCCATCTGCGAAATCGGACGCGAGAGCTCGGTCGTCGCATCGAGGTGCGCGAACGTCGTGGCCGGAGCCGGGTCGGTGTAGTCGTCGGCGGGAACGTAGATCGCCTGCAGCGAGGTGATCGAGCGTCCACGGGTCGAGGTGATTCGCTCCTGGAGCTCACCCATCTCGTCCGCCAGCGTGGGCTGGTAACCGACGGCCGACGGCATACGACCGAGAAGGGTCGACACCTCCGAACCTGCCTGCGTGAAGCGGAAGATGTTGTCGATGAACAGAAGAACGTCCTGTCCCTGAACATCGCGGAAGTACTCCGCCATGGTCAGTGCCGACAACGCCACGCGCATACGCGTGCCGGGCGGCTCGTCCATCTGGCCGAAGACGAGGGCGGTGTCCTGGAGGACGCCCATCTCTTCCATCTCGAGGTGAAGGTCGGTGCCTTCACGGGTGCGCTCTCCGACTCCTGCGAACACCGAGGTGCCCGAGAACTCGCGTGCGATACGGGTGATCATTTCCTGGATCAGAACGGTCTTGCCGACACCGGCACCACCGAACAGACCGATCTTTCCGCCCTTGACGTACGGGGTCAGGAGGTCGATGACCTTGATGCCGGTCTCGAGGATCTCGGTCTTGCCCTCGAGCTGATCGAAGGCTGGTGGCTTGCGGTGGATGCCCCACTGCTCGCCGTCGCGGCCGAGTCCGGGGGTGTCC
Organism: Rhodococcus cerastii; assembly: GCF_033042195.1. Classification (NCBI taxonomy): domain Bacteria; kingdom Bacillati; phylum Actinomycetota; class Actinomycetes; order Mycobacteriales; family Nocardiaceae; genus Rhodococcus; species Rhodococcus cerastii. The sequence continues at coordinate 77,203 of NZ_JAWLKF010000019.1, read as the reverse complement.
AGGCAGTCGCCGAGGGCGTTGAACACGTGGCCCTTGACGACGTCACCGACGGGAACCGAGATCGGCTTGCCCGAGTCGATGACTGCAGTGCCGCGGACGAGTCCGTCGGTGGGCTGCATCGAGATGGTGCGAACCAAGTTGTCACCGAGGTGCTGTGCAACCTCGAGCGTCAGGGTCTTGGCCACGGTCGGCAGAGTGATCTCTGCGTTGAGGGCGTTGAACAGTGCGGGAATCGAGCCGCGCGGGAACTCGACGTCCACAACGGGGCCGATGACCCGAACGACACGGCCGGACTGAGTGTCCGCTCCGCTCGCGTTCTCTTGGGCTACTGCTGCGGTCATTGCTTAGTCACTTCCTGCGCTGTCGGCCAACGCGTTGGCGCCACCGACGATTTCGCTGATTTCCTGGGTGATCTGGGCCTGCCGAGCCTGGTTGGCCTGACGGCTCAAGGTCTCGACCAATTCGTTCGCGTTGTCCGTCGCTGCCTTCATGGCGGTACGACGCGCCGCGGACTCCGACGCTGCTGCATCGAGCAACGACGCATAGATCCTGGTGCTGATGTACTTGGGCAGCAGCGCCGAGAGCAGAGTTCCCGCTTCCGGCTCGAACTCGTACTGTGCCTGCACATCTGCGGTCGGTGAGTCGCTCAGCGCATCCGCACCCATCTCGAATTCCTCGTCTGTGTACGAGATTTCGAGCGGTGCCATACGGCGAACTTCGGGCTTCTGCGTGAGCATCGACACGAAGCGGGTGTAGACGATGTGCAACTCGTCCACGCCCTCGACGGTGCCTTCACCGTTGGGAGCCTCGACCTTGGTGCCCGAGCCGGCCATGAACAGTTCGACCAGGTGCCTACTGGCCTTGGCCGCGTCGGCGTATCCGGGCTCCTGAGAGAAGCCCGTCCAGGCACCCTTCACGTCCCGCTCACGGAATGTGTAGTAGCCCAGGCCTTTTGCGCCGAGGACATAGATGACCGGATCCTTGCCCTCGGAGCGGAGCAGCTGGAACAGCTCCTCCGTCTCCTTGAGCACGTTGGAGTTGTAGCCGCCGCACATACCGCGGTCGCTGGTCACGACCAGAACCGCGGCACGCTTGGGCTCGGGTCGCTCGTTGAGCAACGGGTGATCGAGCGAGCTCGATGCACTCGCCAACGCGGAGAGCACCTTGGTGATCTCTTCCGCATACGGCTTCGATGCGGCAACGCGGGCCTGAGCCTTGGTGATTCGCGATGTCGCGATCAACTCTTGTGCCTTGGTGATCTTCTTGGTCGAGTTGACCGACTTGATGCGGGAGCGAAGCTCGAGAATGCTTGCCATCTAGCTGTTCACGCTCCCTTCTGTGCTCGTCTTGGCATCTGTCATCGCAGGCCTACTTGCTGACTGTCTTGCGAGTGACGTTGACCTGCTCCTGGCTGACCTCGTCGGCGTTCAGTTTGTCTGCCTCGGCCTCGTTGACGACGCGGTTGCCGTCCGAGTCGACGAATCCGGCCTTGAACTTCTCGGTCGCCTCGGTCAGTGCCTTCTGGTTGTCCTCGTCGAGAGCCTTGCCACCGGCAATGCTGTCGTAGACGCCGCTGGCGTTGCGGTGCAGGTCCTCGAGCAGCTCGGTCTCGAAGCGACGCACGTCGCCGACGGGAACCGAGTCGTACGTTCCCTGCCCTGCGAGCCAGATCGAGACGATCTGATCTTCGACGGCAACCGGGGCGTACTGATCCTGCTTGAGCAGCTCGACCAGACGTGCGCCGCGCTCGAGCTGAGCCTTGGAGGCCGCGTCGAGGTCGGACGCGAACGCAGAGAAGGCTTCCAGCTCGCGGAACTGCGCGAGCTCGAGGCGAAGAGATCCGGAGACCTTCTTCATGCCCTTGGTCTGTGCCGCGCCGCCGACTCGGGACACCGAGATACCGACGTTGATCGCGGGACGGACGCCCTTGTTGAACAGGTCCGACTCCAGGAAGACCTGGCCGTCGGTGATGGAGATGACGTTGGTCGGGATGTACGCCGAGACGTCGTTGGCCTTGGTCTCGATGATCGGCAGAGCCGTCAACGATCCGCCGCCGAGCTCGTCGGACAGCTTCGCCGAACGCTCCAGCAGACGGGAGTGCAAGTAGAAGACGTCACCGGGGTATGCCTCGCGGCCCGGCGGACGACGCAGCAGCAGCGAGATGGCGCGGTACGCCTCGGCCTGCTTGGTCAGGTCGTCGAACACGATGAGGACGTGCTTGCCCTGGTACATCCAGTGCTGGCCGATGGCCGAGCCGGTGTACGGGGCGAGCCACTTGAAGCCGGCCGAATCGGACGCGGGAGCCGCGACGATGGTCGTGTATTCGAGTGCGCCCTGCTCTTCGAGTGCAGCCTTGACGCCTGCGATCGTCGAGCCCTTCTGGCCGATGGCGACGTAGATGCAGCGAACCTGCTTCTTCTCGTCGCCGCTCTCCCAGTTGGCCTTCTGGTTCAGGATCGCGTCGATGCAGACCGCGGTCTTGCCGGTCTTGCGGTCGCCGATGATGAGCTGACGCTGGCCGCGGCCGATCGGGGTCATGGCGTCGATTGCCTTGATACCGGTCTGCAGCGGCTCCTCGACGGGCTGACGCTCGAGCACCGAGGCAGCCTGCAGTTCGAGGGCGCGGGTCTCGGAGGACTCGATGTCGCCGAGGCCGTCGATGGGCTTGCCCAGGGGGTCCACGACGCGGCCGAGGTAGCCGTCGCCCACGGGGACCGACAGCACGTCTCCGGTGCGCTTGACTTCCTGGCCTTCTTCGATGTGCTCGTAGTCACCGAGGATGACGGCACCGATTTCGGTGGCATCCAGGTTCAGCGCGACACCGAGGACTCCGCCGGGGAATTCCAGGAGTTCGTTGGACATCGCCGACGGCAATCCGGACACGTGAGCGATTCCGTCGCTCGTGTCCGTAACCGTGCCGACCTCCTCGCGGGAAGACTCCGGTGAGTAGCTCGCGGTGAAGTTATCGATCGCGCTACGGATCTCGTCGGAGGAGATCGTCAGCTCCGCCATAGTGTTTCCTGCTCTTCCTTCAAATGATCGCGGGGTGAAATGTCTCGAAAGTCGAGACGCTTCTTCTCGTTACTGTGTCCGTGTCGGACTATTTGAGCGTCTTTCGCAATGCAGCGAGGCGGCCTGCCCCGCTACCGTCGATGACCTCGTCGCCGATACGAACGACAAGTCCGCTGAGCAGTTCGGTATCGACCTCTACATGCACCGTGACCTGCTTGCCGTACGTGCGGGTCAAGGTGGCCGTCAGCTTCTCGAGCTGACTGTCGCTCAGTGGTGCTGCGCTGCGGACGTGGGCAACCGCGCGGTCGCGCTGCTCGGCGGCCAGATCGGCCAGTCCGTTCAGTACGTCGGCGGGAGCAGCCTTTCGCGGACGCGTCACAGCCTGAACTGCAAGCGCCTCGGTGACCGCGGTGACCTTGCCGTAGAGCAGGCGACCGAGCAGTTCACGCTTGGCCTGCGCGGGCTTCGAGCGATCCGAGAGGGCCTGCTCGAGCTGCGGGTTTCCTGCCACGATCCGCCCGAGGCGGAACAGCTCGTCCTCGACCGTGTCCAACTGATCCTGATCGGCCGCGGCGCGAAGCAGAGCTTCACGTCCCAGCTCGACCAGCGAGTTCAGCAGGTCGCGAGCGGTGGACCAGCTTTCGCCGGCAGCGGCCTTGACGATCGTCGCCGTTGCACTCGACACCTGGCCGGAGAAGACCTCTCCGGCCAGATCGCTTCGCCGAACGCCCTCGACCGACGAGTCGGCGAGAGCGGTACGCAACGTGCGCTGCGCGTCGAGGGTCTCGACGACGGCGAACAACTCGGCACCGGTCTGAGCAGCGACGGCTGTTGCCTCGCCTGCCGACGCGGACCCCAGAGCTTCGTGGGCAACCGACCGCGTGCGGGCGAGTGCCTCACGAGAAGTTGCGTACATGGTTCGACTCACTTTCCGGATGCGGAGTCCGCGGTGACGGAATCCAACTCGTTGAGGAAGCGATCGATCGAACTGGAACGCTTCGCGTCGTCGGACAACTGCTCTCCGATGACCTTCTCAGCGAGTTCGACGGCCGTGCGTCCCAGATCTCCCCGAAGTTCGGTGACGATCTGCTGACGCTGAGCAACGAGCTGATTGTGACCTGCGGCCACGATCCGGTCGCTTTCTTCCTGCGCCTTTTCCTTCATCTCGGCGAGAATCGCCTGCCCCTGGGTACGCGCTTCCTCACGGATCTGCGCGGCCTCGGAACGGGCGTCGGCCAGCTGAGCGTGGTACTGCTCGAGAGCAGCCTTGGCCTCTGCCTGTGCCTCTTCGGCCTTCTTGATTCCGCCTTCGATGAGCTCGGAACGCTCAGCGAGAACCTTGGTGAAGCGCGGCACCACGTACTTCCAGAAGAGGAAGCCGATTGCCGCGACACAGACGATCGACCAAACGATGTCGTAGGTTGCGGGCAGAAGAGGGTTGTACTCCTCCCCCTCCGCCGCCAGCAACGTAATCGCGTTTGTCATCGCGCTCTCAGAGAATGAAGCCGGCGACGAGGCCGATCAGGGCGAGGGACTCGGTGAATGCGATGCCGAGGAACATGGTGGTGCGGAGCTGACCGGCCAGCTCGGGCTGACGAGCGGTTGCTTCCATGTTCTTGGCGACGACGAGGCCGAGGCCGATGCCGCCGCCGATGGCTGCGAGGCCGTAGCCGATGGCGCCGTATCCGCTTGCGGTGATTTCCTGCGCCTGGGCCAGAACTTCAAGGCTCATTGGGTTTTCCGTTCCCTTTCTTCGGTCCACATCCGGGTGTCGGAGGTGGCGGTGTAGCTGGTTCGGTCAGTTGGTCGGTCAGTGCGAGTCGGCGTGCAGCGACAGATCGATGTAGATCGCCGTGAGCAGCGCGAAAATGTAGGCCTGGAGGAAGATCACCAGCATCTCGAACATCGTGAACAGGAAGCCCATGATGAGCGAGGGTGCTGCGAAGATCTTCAGCCCGGCCGACGCCTCGAAGAGGAAGAACTGGGTCGCGCTGAAGAACAGCACGAGCATGATGTGGCCGGCCAGCATGTTGGCGAGCAGACGCACCGTCAGTGTGAACGGACGGAGTACGAAGTTCGAGACGAACTCCAGCGGGATCAGCAGCACGTGCATCGCCGGCGGAATGCCCGGGATGACGATGGTGCCCTTGACGAACTTCCCGACACCGAACTTCTTGACACCTGCGTAGATGAACGCGACGTACGCGACCGCAGCGAGCACGATCGGTAGACCGATGCGGGCATTCGACGAGATGTTCAGAAACGGAATGACAGCGCTCGCGTTCACCGCGAACACCGTGAAGAAGATGGTCATGATGACGGGCAGGAATCGACGACCCTGTTCTTTACCGAGCACATCTTCTGCGACGTGGATCCGAACGAAATCGAGAGCGATCTCGCCGACGTTCTGAAGACCACGCGGAACGATCTTCGGGCTGCGGAGGGCAACCACCATGAAGATGATCAGAATCGCCGACATCAGGATGCGGATGAGCATCAGCCTGTCGAGCTCGAACGGGGTCCCCTCGAACAGCACCGCGGGAGGAAAGAAATCGGATAGTGACGGCGGACTGTATTCCGCAGCCAGGGTGGTGACGCTCAGCGGTCTCTCCCGTGTTCGGGCCGCAGCCGGGTAACGACTGCGGTTCGATCGGACAATGACGATCTATCAAGTCGACGAAAATCGGCTCGCAATCGTCAGAGGCTGAGGCCCGGTCTTCATCGGCCAAGCGTCTGTCGGGTGTCGGCGACTCACGTCGACTCGGCAACTCTCAGGGCGGAACCTTACGTTGCCGAAGTCGATGACTCCGGGCCTACTGTAAGGAAGCTCACGCTGACTGCTACCTGCGGGGGTCCAGTCCAGGGAAAAAGTCTCTTTCGTCCCAGTCTTGCCCACCGCTTGATGCAAACTTTATCAACAGAACTACGACGTTGTGTAGGCGGCCCTCAGCTTAACCGATTACGACAGGCTGTCGTACTACCGATCGTCGGTCTTGTCCTCGGTGGGAACGCTGTCCACGTAGGCGACTTTCGTCTTGACGACCCCGAAGACCTCCGCACCGAGCACGACCACGAGCGCTCCCAGAATCGTCAGCCCCAAGGAGTACCGGTTGTAGAAGTCGGCGTCCTTGAGTGCGACCAACACGATCAGCGCGATCACCATCTTCACCAACCAACCGCCGAGAAGCAGTGCTCCAACTGCCGAGGCCGGAAAACGCGTGGTGAGCGCCACCGACAACGCCGTCGTGATGACGAAGCCTCCGCCGATGGCAACACCGATGAGGGATCCCCACAGACCAGGTGTTCCGGCCGCCGTGACGGCGATTCCGACGCTCACCACCGTGAGCACCACCAGTCCGATGAGTCCGTATCGAACCGCGGCGCGAAGCGGGGCGAATTGGTCGGGCATGGACTGCGGAGTGAAGGTCACAGTTGTCGAGGGTACCCAGCACGCGTCCGCGAACAGCCGACGGGATCAGCCGCCCCGTCGAGCGCTTCGCGGTTCCGAGCCCTGCGATCGGTCCACCCGCAGCGTCGGCACAGCAGTGACGACCAGCGCGAACACCAGACCTGCGGCAACCAGAAGCACCACTATTCGGCGGTCCAGCAGAGACGACCCGACCGCCCCGAAGGCGAGGACACCGACCCACAGGTAGATCACCAGCACCACCCGGCGATGCGAATGTCCGATCTGCAGCAACCGATGATGCAGGTGCATCTTGTCGGGGCTGAAAGGACTCCGTCCGGCCCGGGTCCGGCGAATGACAGCCAGCAGCAGGTCGAGGATCGGAATGAGCATCACGGCTCCGACCAGCAGAAGCGGCGACAGCAGACCCAGCAGATCGCGTGGGCCGTACGCCGTCAACGGGATCCGCCCGGACGCACTGGTCGAGATGGTGGCAAGCGTCAGACCGATGAGCATCGATCCCGAATCGCCCATGAAGATGCGAGCGGGCTGAAAGTTGTGCGGCAGAAACCCCAGGCACGCGCCTGCCAATGCCGCCGCGATCAGCGCCGGTGGGTAGACACCGACGTCGCCGCCCTGCTCCTGCAGCAACCCCACCGAGAAAATGCAGATCGCCACCGAGGAGATGAGCCCCAGACCGGCCGCCAGCCCGTCGAGTCCGTCGACGAAGTTCATCGCATTGACGATCACGACGGTGATGAGAACGGTCACCAGTCCGGCTTGCAGTTGGTCGAGCACCAGGGTGCTGCCCGGTTGACCGGGCTCGCCTCCCCACGGTTGGTACAGCACGACCCAGCTCACGCCCATGATGACGAGGACCCCGGCCGCCGTCACCTGGCCGACGAACTTGGTCAGGGCATCCAGACCCCATCGGTCGTCGATGACGCCGACCAGCACGATCACGAAGCCGGCAACCAGCGCGGCCGGAATGTCGCGGTTGTAGGCGACGTCGAATCCGCGAGCCAGCGCAGGCAGCTGTGACGCGAAGAGCAACGCAGCCAGCATGCCCACGTAGATGCCCACTCCCCCGAGCCTCGGGGTGGCCTGCACGTGGACGTCACGATCACGAGGAACCGCGACGGCACCGAACTTGACGGCCGCCACACGAACACCGCCGGTGGCGAAGAACGTGACCACCGCTGCGGTGAGGAACACCAGGAGCAGTTCGCGAATCGGTACGCCTGCACCCAGATTCGACTGAGCGAGCACGTCGACACTTTCGTTAAGGATGCCTCCCCGAGTGACGCTCATGCGCGGAGGCGTGCGGGATGGACAGCCATGTCAGGACGCTCCCGGGACCAGGCTTTCGGCGGTGACACCGAGAACCTCGGCAATCTTCTCGGTGGGAATGGCACCGACCCGCAGAATTCGTGCTCGATCGCTGGTCAGATCGATGATGGTCGACGCCACCGCGTGGTCGGCCGGTCCCCCGTCCAGGTACACCGCGGCCGAGCCGCCGAGCTGATCTCGTGCCTCCGTCACGGTGGTGGCGGGTGGACTGCCGGAGATGTTGGCGCTGGACACTGCGAGCGGGCCGACCTCACGCAGCAGCTCGAGCGCGACAGGGTGCAGCGGCATCCGCAACATGACGGTGCCCTGGGCGTCGCCCAGATCCCAGGCCAAGGACGGAGCCTGCTGCACGACGATGCTCAGCGCACCGGGCCAGAAGGCACGAATCAAATCTCGGGTGCGTGGCCGGACACTCTGAACCAAGCCGTCGATGGTGTTCCAGGAGCCGACGAGCACGGGAACCGGCATATCGCGGCCCCTGCCCTTGGCGCGCAGCAGATCCGTGACAGCGCTGCCGTCGAATGCATCGGCTGCGATTCCGTACAGGGTGTCGGTAGGCATGACGACCAGTCGGCCGGATTTGAGGGCACCGCGGGCAGCGGTCAATCCAGCAGTGCGCGCGTCGGCTTCACGGCAGTCGTAGACGGTACTCACGGCACCTATCCTTCCACTTTCGATAACGAAGTGATGTCAGGTGTCGCCCGCCTGCCGTTCCCGTCGTCAGGCCTGGGCCGGGTGCGCCCGTGCGGCGACGACGAACCGGGGCCTACCCGACAGATCCGGATGTGCGGTGACCTCGGTGAACACTCGTCGCCGAGACAGCAGCGCCACCACCTCGCCGCCATTGGAGTCGTCGTGTTCGATAGCGACGCCGCCGCCGATCCGAAGCCAGCGGGCGATGTTGCCGATCATCGGTTCGATGACGGACAGTCCGTCCGAACCGCCGAACAGCGCCATGTGCGGATCGTGATCGATCACTTCGGGATCGAGGTCTGCCCCCTCCGGGATATAGGGCGGGTTTGCGACGATCATGTCGACAGCGCCGTCGAGTTCGGTCAACAGATCTCGTGCCGTGACGTCGCCGTGGTGCAGCGTGATCGGGGTATCGCCGTGGCCGCTGCACAGGTCGGCATTGCGCCGGGCCCATGCCAACGCCGACGGGTCGAGCTCGACGGCGTGGACGACGGCATCGGGCCGGGCGTTGGCGATCGCCAGTGCCAGTGCCCCCGAGCCCGTGCACAGATCGAGAATCACCGGCGGATGGTGGTCGACGTTTTCGAGGAACGCGAGTGCCCAGGCCAACAACAGTTCGGTTTCCGGCCGGGGTACGAACACGCCCGGCCCTACTTCGACGTCGATGTTGCCCAGCGAGGTCGTTCCCGTGATGTATTGCAGTGGAATACGTTTCGCGCGCTGCTCGACGGTTCGGAAGTACGCCTCGACGACCTCGGGTTCGACGAGAGGAACCAGACCGAGACGGCCGCGGTCCACGCCGACGAGGTGTGCGGCGAGCAGTTCCGCATCGACCCGTGGGCTCGGCACACCGGCAGCGTCGAGCATCGACGTTGCTTCGAGGATGGCCAGGCGTAACGGCTTGCGGCTCATTCGAACAGCCTGCCACGAGGCACCGACAACCCGGTCACACGCGTCCCAGCAACTCCGACTTCTTGGCGTGGAACTCGTCGTCGGTGAGGAAGCCCTTCGCGTGCAGACCCGCGAGAGCCTCGATCGCAGCCGTGATGTCGGAGATGTCCACACCTGACGGGTTGCCCTGAGGCGAATGGTTCGAGGACTGCGAAGACTGGTGCGACGAGGACGGTTGCGCGTAGGTCTGCGGAGCGGGTTGCGGCGTCGACTGGTTCTGCGAGTTCGTCCCGCCCGACTGCTGATCGACTCGAGGCAGGCTGCCAGCAGTGAACGTGCCGTACTGGCTGGTGAACTCCAGCGAGCCCGGTCCACCGCCCTGCTGTTGCTGGACTCCGCCGATGGAGTGATCGAGAGTGTCGTACACGGCCAGTTCGCCGCCGACCAACACCGCGAGGCGTCGAGATCCCGGGAACACTGCGTACTGCGAGCCGTTCTGGCCACCGCTCGAGCTCGGCGCACCGAGGTCCGACGGCCACCACGAGCCGCCGCCGAACGAGTTGCCACCGAACGAGCTGCTGCCGGTCTCCCTGGGCGGGTACACCTGATGCTGCGACAGCACCGCCGACAGGTCTCGGCAGAGACCGTCGACCCGGCTCTTGAGTCCGTGGTCGAACATGTTGCCCACCATGGTCATTCCGCCCCGCATCCACTGCCCACTGCCGCCGAGCTCGGGGATGTTGAACTGAGCCATGCTGCCGCGGCCGTTGTTGACGGCGTCGAGCATCGTGCGGACGGCATCGGTCGAGATGCCGTAGCGCGAGGACAGCTCGGACACGGCGTTCTCGCCTGCGGGGGTCAGGGCCTGGTTCATGTCTGGTGTGCCTCTCGGGCGCTGTTGCGGGGTCGAACCTGGCCGCCAGGGTATCGCACCTATCGGTGCAGCAGCCCGGCGAAATCTGTAAAGCTATGTGCCGCAGCTACTCTGCTTGCATGCGCGCGTCGCGGTCCGCCTTGGCCAGCGCGTCGAGCAACGCATCCATCTCGCCGTCCAGAAGTGAGTCGAGGTTGTGTGCCTTGAAGCCGATCCGGTGGTCCGTGATGCGGTTCTCGGGGAAGTTGTAGGTTCTGATCCGCTCCGAGCGGTCGACGGTGCGCACCTGGCTGGCCCTGCCTGCCGATGCCTCTTCGTCGGCCGCTTCTTCTGCTGCTGCCTGCAGGCGAGCTGCAAGCACCTGCATCGCGCGCGCCTTGTTCTGCAGCTGAGACCGCTCGTTCTGACAGGTCACCACGATGCCGGTCGGCAGGTGCGTGATTCGGACTGCGGAGTCGGTGGTGTTGACGCCCTGGCCACCTTTGCCGGACGAGCGGTAGACGTCGATGCGCAGATCGGTTTCGTCGATCTGAACCTCTTCCACCTCGTCGGGTTCGGGGTACACCAGGATGCCGGCCGCGGACGTGTGCACGCGCCCCTGCGATTCGGTCACCGGTACCCGTTGCACGCGGTGGACGCCGCCCTCGAACTTCAGCCGGGCCCAGACGCCGTCGAGGGGATCCCTGGTCTTGATCGACAGCGTCGCGTCCTTGTATCCGCCCAGGTCCGAGACGTTCGCGTCGAGCACCTCGACCCGCCACCCGCGGCGTTCGGCGTAGCGCACGTACATCCGCGCGAGATCGGCCGCGAAGAGCGCCGATTCCTCGCCGCCCTCCCCCGACTTGACCTCCATCACGATGTCGTCGCCGTCGTGCGGGTCGCGTGGTGCGAGCAGGTCGGTGAGGGTCTGCTCGAGGTGCAACACGGTCGCCTCGAGCTCGGGAATCTCGGACGCGAACGAGGAATCGTCGGCGGCGAGCTCACGCGCGGCTTCGAGGTCGTCCTGCGCGGAGGTCAGCTTGGTGTGCGCGGACATGATGGGGGCCAGTTCGGCGAACCTCTTGCCTGCTCTGCGGGCCGCGGACGGGTCGTTGTGCAGAGCTGGGTCGGCGAGTTGCTGCTCGAGTCCGGAGTGTTCGGCGAGGATGTCGTCGATGGCCGAAGGCTTGTCTGTTCTCGCCATGTTGATGACTCACTCTCGAACGCCGGTGCAACTGAATGTGGACACAAAAAAGCCGACGCCCGTCCTGTGATGCACAGGACGGGCGTCGGCGAAACAGCTAGCTGTCTGCGTCGGCCTTCTTGCCGGCGCGCTTGCCGTAGCGAGCCTCGAAGCGAGCGACGCGGCCGCCGGTGTCGAGAATCTTCTGCTTGCCGGTGTAGAAGGGGTGGCACTGCGAGCAGACCTCGACGCTGATGCGCTCTTTGTCGGTGGTGCTTCGGGTCTCGAAAGTATTGCCGCAACCACAGACGACTGTCGTCAGTGTGTAGTCGGGGTGAATTCCTGCCTTCATGGTGTCCTTACCGTTCTCTCTAGTGGTCGCCGGGTCGTCTTCGCCGATCGAAGACGTGAACCGGAACCGGACTCGGCCGTTGATTATGCCAGAGCGTGCATCTGACCTGCTAATCGCCGGTACTTCTGTGCCGACAGATGCTTACAACGCGCGCACCTGTCGGCTTGTTCCCCGGACGAAAGATCCGGGAAACAATTGTCAGTCGTTCGTCCCGCCCGGCGCAGTCTTGGAGACTTCCATCAGGAACTCGAGGTTGTTCTTGCTCTTCTTCAGACGGTCGACCAGCAGGTCGATGGCCTGATGCGCGTCCAGTCCGGACAGCACGCGCCGCAACTTGTGTACGACGGCGGCCTCGTCGGGAGCAAGGAGCAACTCGTCGTGGCGGGTGCTCGACGGGTTGATGTCCACTGCCGGGAACACGCGGCGTTCAGCGATCTTGCGATCGAGCTTGAGCTCGGCGTTGCCGGTGCCCTTGAACTCCTCGAAGATCACGGTGTCACCGGTGGATCCGGTCTCGACCATGGCCGTGGCGATGATCGTCAACGAACCACCGTGTTCGATGTTGCGAGCCGCGCCGAGGAACCGCTTCGGCGGGTACAGAGCGGTCGAGTCGACACCACCGGACAGGATTCGGCCCGATGCAGGCGAGCTGTTGTTGTACGCACGTCCCAAACGGGTGATCGAGTCGAGCAGAACCACCACGTCCTGGCCGGCTTCGACCAGACGCTTGGCCCGTTCGATCGCCAGCTCGGCCACCGCGGTGTGGTCGCCCGGCGGCCGGTCGAACGTCGACGCGATGACCTCGCCCTTGACGGAGCGCTGCATGTCCGTCACTTCCTCGGGACGCTCGTCGACGAGGATGACCATGAGGTAGCACTCGGGATTGTTGATGGCGATCGCGTTGGCGATGGCCTGCAGGACGCTCGTCTTGCCTGCCTTGGGCGGGCTGACGATGAGTGCGCGCTGACCCTTGCCGATCGGCATCACCAGGTCGATGATGCGCGTGGTCAGGATGTTCTGCTGAGTCTCGAGACGCAACCGCTGGTTGGGGTAGAGCGGGGTGAGCTTGCCGAACTCCGGACGCTTGCGCGCGGCCTCGACCTCTCCCCCGTTGACGGTGTCCAGACGCACTAGCGGGTTGAACTTCTGCCGCTGGCTGGACTGCTCGCCTTCGCGTGCCACCCGAACCGCACCGGTCACCGCGTCGCCGCGGCGAAGGCCGTTCTTGCGAACCAGGTTCATCGACACGTAGACGTCATTGGGTCCGGCGAGGTAGCCGGAAGTACGGACGAACGCGTAGTTGTCGAGAACATCGAGGATGCCGGCTACCGGCTGAAGAACATCGTCCTCGCGAATCTCGGTATCGCGCTCGCGGCCACCGCCACCGTCGTTGCCTTCGCCACGGTCGCGTCCGCGACGGCGCTCACGGAACCGACGTCCCCGACGTCCGCGGCCTTCGCCGTCGTCGTCCTGGTTGTTGTCGCGGTTGTCGCGCGGACCGTTGTTGCGATCCTCGTTGCGGTTGTCGTTGCGACCGTCGCCCTGGTTGCGATTGCGTCCGTTCTGGTTACGACCGCCACCGTCACGGTTGTCGCGGTCACCCTGATTGCGGTTTCCGTTGTCACGGTTGCCGTTCTCGCGGTTGGAGCCGTCCCGGTCGCCTTGATTGCGGCTTCCGGAGTCGCGGTTCGCGTTGTCGCGGTTGCCGTCGGCGTCACGGGGTTCGCGTTCCGACCCGTCCTGGCGGTTGCGGTCGCCGCGACTACGGCGTGGGCGCTCGGTGGCGGCGCTGTCGCCGGTCTCGTCCGGCTTCTCCGCCTGCGGCGCGACTGCGGGCGAATCGGTCGCCGCAGGAGCGGATCCGGCCGAATCGTTGCTGTCGTCGAGCGGGAGTTGTTCGGGAGCACCGGCTCGCCGACCTGCGGCGCGACGTCCGCGTGTTCGGCGGCCCGTCTCGGGCGCGGCATCGGCAGAATCGCCCGATTGCGCCGCCGGCGCGTCCGAGGACGGCGCTTCTGGAGCCGACTGCTTCGGTGCCGCCTCGGCTGCGGGCCGATCTTCGACGACCGGCGCGGATGCAGCGGCGCGACGCGACTTGGGTGCGTCGGATTTCGGTGCGTCCGTCTTGGCCGGTGCGCTACCCGATTGACGCTCGGAAATCGCAGCGATCAGATCGCCCTTGCGCATCCCGGAAACGCTCTTGATACCGAGTTCACCAGCGAGGCTGCGGAGCTCGGTGAGAACCATTCCGGACAGGCCAGCACGTCGGCGTGACGTTTCGGGCGCAGAGATAAGTTCCGTATCGGTCACGGAGGTCCTTTCCTTCCCTCGCTCGCTCGATGCGCAGCCGAGGGTTCGTTCCGCAGTTCGGCGTTCTGCCGAGCTCGGATATTGCCGTTCATGTTCGACGCACCCCGTCGACGACACCATCGATCCGGACCGCAGAGAACCACGGGAAGGATCGAGTCAGGAGCGTCACATCACTCGGACGTTTGAATCCCCCGAATACAGCGACCTGAATGCCCTGACGAAACCGGCGTCTGAAGCGCACGATGTACGGACAGGGTTCACCATAGCGCCGTTGTCCCCACTCGGCAAGAACCCTACTGCCGCGTTTGTCACGCGACGGTGACTCCGTCGGCCACGTCCAGGTCGAGCACCCGCCACCCCTCGGCCGATGCGGCCTCGCGCAGATCGGCCGGAAACTCCTCGGTGCACAGCGCCATGACCGTCGGTCCCGCACCGGACACCACGGCCGCGATGGACCGCGCGCGCAAGGTAGTTATCCAGCGAGTCGTGTCGGGTAACGCCTGGGCGCGCTGACCTTGATGCAGCAGGTCCTCCGTCGCGGACATCAACAGATCCGGGCGCTCGGTCAGCGCCACGACCGCGAGTGCACTGCGGCTGACGTTGAACGCCGCATCACGGTGGGGCACCAACTCGGGCAACAGTCCCCGCGTGTGCGACGTCGACGAGCGTTCGGACGGTACGAGCACGACGACCTTGATGCTCGGGTGCACCTCCAGCCGCACGGCTGCGTACTTCCGCGCCGTGACACTGGCATTGGGCGGTTCGCTCCACGACACCACCGCACCGCCGAGGCAACTCGCCGACGCATTGTCGGGATGACCCTCGAATTCCGATGACAGCTGGACCAGCTGACCCTCCGACAGCGCGAGCGACCGATCCACTTTCGCGGCCAGTGCGTTGGCGGCAGCAAGGCCCCCGACCACAGCCGACGCCGAGGAACCGAGTCCCCTGGAGTGAGGAATCACGTTGCGGCAGTGGACATCCAGGCCGTCGGCCCACACTCCGACAGCTTCGAGTCCCCGCTCGATGGCGCGTACGACCAGATGCGTCGGTCCCCACGGCACGTCCGCCGAACCCTCACCGTCGACGTGAATCCGCAGTCCCGACGCGGTGGTCGTGACCTCGATCTCGTCGTACAGCCCCAAAGCGATTCCGAGACTGTCGAATCCGGGTCCGATGTTGGCACTGGACGCCGGGACGCGCGCGGTGACCGTGAGCCCGATGGGGAGTGTCGTCGTCATGGCCGGAGATTCCGTCAACTCAGGCCAGCTCGAGCGCAGCCGCGACAGCGACGGGATCGACCGAAATGGGTTCTACGACAGGCATTCCCGACAGCGCCGTATCGGGGTCCTTGAGGCCGTTTCCGGTGACCGTGCACACGACGGTCAGGCCTGGTTCGAGCCAGCCTTCCTTTCGAGCTGCGAGGAGCCCGGCGACGCTGGCGGCGGAGGCCGGCTCCACGAACACGCCCTCGGTCTTGGCGATCAATCGGTACGCCTCGAGGATCTCCTCGTCGGTCGCGGCGCGGAATGCTCCGTTCGATTCTTCCTTGGCGTTGACGGCGCCGTTCCAGGATGCGGGCGAGCCGATCCGGATCGCGGTGGCGATGGTTTCCGGATCCTTCACCGGCGCACCGTGAACCAGCGGAGCAGCGCCCGCGGCCTGGACTCCGAGCATCCGCGGCTTGCGCGTGGTGAGACCGTCACGGAAGTACTCCGAGTAACCGCGCCAGTACGCGGTGATGTTGCCTGCGTTGCCGACCGGCAGTACGTGGATGTCCGGTGCGTCGCCGAGGGCGTCGCAGATCTCGAAGGCCGCGGTCTTCTGGCCTTCGATGCGGACGGGATTGACGGAGTTGACCAGACCGATGGTCGGGAACTCGGCCGTGGTCTTGCGGGCCAGTTCGAGGCAATCGTCGAAGTTGCCCTGCACCTGAATGATCTTGGCTCCGTGCATCACTGCCTGAGCGAGCTTGCCCATGGCGATCTTGCCCTGCGGAACCAAGACGGCACAGCTCATTCCGGCCTTGGCCGCGTAGGCAGCTGCGGAGGCCGAGGTGTTGCCGGTCGAGGCGCAGAGGACGGCCTCCTGACCTCGGGCGAGCGCGTCGGTGACGGCCATGGTCATCCCGCGGTCCTTGAAGGAGCCGGTGGGGTTGAGTCCCTCGACCTTGAGATGCACTGTGCACCCGGTCAGTTCGGACAGGTGCCCGGCCGGCAACAGCGGGGTCCCGCCCTCGCGCAGCGTGACGGTCTTCCAATCCGGGCCGATCGCCAGACGCGAACGGTATGCCTCGATCAGACCGGGCCAGGGGGTGTGGACGCTCATACGGTGGTGCCTTCCAATCGGAGAACGCTGGCGACGTGAACGACGACGTCGAGCTGCTCGAGGGATGCAACGGTGTCGGACAGTGCGGAGTCGGCCGCGAGGTGCGTGACGACGACGAGCCTGGCTCCGTCACCCGAGCCCTGCTGACGCACCGTGGAGATGCTGACGTCACGCTTGGAGAACTCGGCCGCTACGGTGGCGAGAACGCCGGGCTTGTCGGCTACCTGCATGCTGACGTAGTAGCGAGTGAGGATGTCACCCATGGGGGCCACCTTGAGCTTGGCGTACTTGGATTCGAGTGGGCCCCGTCCGCCGTAGAACTTGTTGCGAGCGGCCATCACCAGGTCGCCGAGTACTGCGGACGCGGTCGGCGCTCCGCCTGCACCCTGGCCGTAGAACATCAGGCGGCCGGCGGCCTCTGCTTCGACGACCACGGCGTTGAACGCACCGTTCACCGACGCCAACGGGTGGTTCAGCGGAACGAGCGCGGGGTAGACCCGTGCGGAGATTCGCTCCTTGCCCTTGGGCGTGACGATCCGCTCGCAGATGGCCAGCAGCTTGATGGTGCAGTCCAGGGATTTCGCGGTTTCGAGATCGTCCGAGGTGATCTTGCTGATGCCCTCGCGGTAGACGTCACCGGCAGTGACCCGCGTGTGGAATGCGATGGACGCCAGGATGGCGGCCTTCGACGCAGCGTCGTAGCCTTCGACGTCGGCGGTCGGGTCGGCCTCGGCGTAGCCCAGACGCCCTGCCTCGGCGAGGGTTTCGGCGTAGTCCGCTCCCGTCTCGTCCATGGCCGAGAGGATGAAGTTCGTGGTGCCGTTGACGATGCCGGCAACCTTGTTCACACGGTCACCCGCGAGAGACTGCATCAGCGGGCGGACCACGGGAATGGCTCCGGCCACGGCGGCCTCGAAATACAGGTCGGCACGCGACTTCTCGGCCGCGTCGGCCAGTTCCCCGGTGTACTCGGCCAGCAGAGCCTTGTTCGCCGTGATGACGGACTTGCCCTTCTCCAGGGCAGAGAGCACCAGCTTGCGGGGAATGTCGATGCCGCCGAGAACCTCGACGACGATGTCGACGTCGTCGCGGCCCACGAGCTCGGCCGGATCGTCGGTGAGCAGCTCGGCCGGAACTCCACGATCGCCGTCGACCCGACGCACAGCGATGCCACGAATCTCCAGTGGCGCACCGACTCTCGCCTCGAAGTCGTCAGCGTTCTCGGTGAGGATCCGAACGACCTCGCTGCCGACGTTTCCGAGTCCGAGTACGGCGACGCCTATCGGCTTCGATGTCATGGCTGAACCTCCAAGCTGAGCAGATCTTCGATGGTTTCCCGCCGCAGGATCAGGCGCGAGTGCCCGTCCTTGACCGCAACCACAGCGGGCCGCGTCAGCAGGTTGTAGCGACTGGACATGGAGTAGCAGTAGGCCCCGGTGGCCGCTACCGCGAGCAGGTCACCCGGCCCGACGTCTGCCGGCATCCATGTGTTCTTGATGACGATGTCGCCGCTCTCGCAATGCTTTCCGACGACCCGAGCCACGACGGCCTCGGCATCGCTCGTGCGCGAGACCAGCCGACAGTCGTATTCGGCCTGGTACAGCGAGGTTCGGATGTTGTCGCTCATGCCGCCGTCGACGCTGATGTAGCGCCTGCGCGTCGACTTGTCGACGGTGACGTCCTTGATCGTGCCGACCTCGTAGAGCGTGACGGTGCCCGGTCCGGCGATGGCGCGGCCCGGCTCGACGGCGATCGTCGGGACCGGTAGTCCCACTGCGGCGGACTCCGTCTCCACGATGGTGGTCAACTTCGCGGCGAGTTGCTCCACCGGCGGCGGATCGTCACTCGGCACGTACGAAATACCCATGCCGCCACCGAGATCCAGCGTCGAGATCTGCGCGGTCTTGTCGACGCCGAACTCCGAGACGATGTCTCGCAGCAGCCCGATGACCTTGTGCGCTGCCAACTCGAAGCCGTCGACCTCGAATATCTGCGAACCGATGTGACTGTGCAGTCCGACGAGGCGAAGGTTGTCGGCAGCGAACACGCGCCGGACGGCGTCGAGCGCAGAGCCGTCGGCGAGCGAGAATCCGAACTTCTGATCCTCGTGCGCGGTGGCGATGAACTCGTGGGTATGCGCCTCGACACCGACGGTGATGCGAATGAGAACGTCCTGCACCACACCGGCCGCACCGGCGACGCAGTCGAGACGGTCGATCTCGATGTTGGAGTCGAGCACCACATGTTCGACGCCTGCGCGCACGCCCGCCTCGAGCTCGGCTACCGATTTGTTGTTGCCGTGCATGGCAATTCGGTCGGCCGGGAATCCGGCAGCCAACGCGATGGCCAGCTCGCCTCCGGAGCAGATGTCGAGTGAGAGCCCTTCGTCGGCCACCCAGCGTGCGATCTCGCCGCACAGGAAAGCCTTGGAGGCGTAGTGAACTCGTTCGGGTGCCCCGAATGCGGCGGCCATCTCACGGCAGCGCGAACGGAAGTCGTCCTCGTCGATGACGAACAACGGTGTGCCGTACTGCTCCGCGAGATCGGTGACCGATACTCCGGCGAGGCGGACGGTTCCGTCCTCACCGCGCTCGGCATTGCGGGGCCACACCTGCTCGGGCAGCGTCGTCATCTCCGACGCGTCGGCCGGGCGATGGGACATCGACTCCTTCGCGGGGGCGTCGGCATGCTTGGGTCCTGCCGGATGTGCGCTCACATGCGCTCCGGTGCGCTGACCCCGAGCAGTTCGAGGCCGTTGGCCAGGACCTGCCGGGTCGCGTTACCCAACGCCAGTCGTGCGGTGTTCACAGGTCCGGGCTCCTCGTCTCCTTGTGGAAGTACTCGACACGCACCGTAGAAGCGGTGGTAAGCACCCGCCAGCTCTTCGAGGTAGCGGGCGATCCGGTGTGGTTCGCGCAGTTCGGCAGCGCTGGCCACCACGCGCGGGTACTCGCCGATCGTCCTGATCAGCTCGCCTTCCTGCTCGTGGGTGAGCAGGCTCAGATCCGGCTGCTGCGCGCTGATTCCCAGTTCGGCGGCATTGCGCGCGAGTGAGGCCAGGCGGGCGTGGGCGTACTGGACGTAGTACACCGGATTCTCGTTGCTTGCGCTCGCCCACAGGGCGAGGTCGATGTCGATGCTGGAGTCGACGGACGACCGGATCATGACGTACCGGGAGGCGTCGACGCCGATGGCTTCGACCAGGTCGTCGAGGGTGATGACGGTTCCGGCACGCTTGCTCATCTTCACGGCCACGCCGTCGCGCACCAGGTTGACCATCTGGCCGATCAGCACCTCGACGGTCGCGGGGTCGTCTCCGAACGCAGCTGCGGCCGCCTTGAGCCGTCCGATGTATCCGTGGTGGTCCGCTCCGAGCATGTAGATGCACAGATCGAAGCCGCGCTGCCGCTTGTTCTGGAAGTAGGCGATGTCGCCGGCGATGTAGGCGGCGTTGCCGTCGCTCTTGATGACGACACGATCCTTGTCGTCGCCGTACTCGGTGGACCGTAGCCACCAGGCACCATCCTCCTCGTAGAGGCTCCCCGAGCTCTTGAGGTATTCGACCGACTTCTCGACCTCACCCGAGTCGAACAGCGAATTCTCGTGGAAGTAGACATCGAAGTCGACGCCGAACTCGTGCAGATTGGCCTTGATCCGGTCGAACATCAGCTGGGTGCCGATGGCTCGGAACGTCTCTTCCTGGGCCTCGGGGGCCAGCGCGAGCGCTTCCGGCTCCTGCACCAGCACCTGCTCGGCGATCTCGGCGATGTACTCGCCTGCGTAGCCGTTCTCCGGAGCGGGTTCACCCTTGGCCGCGGCGATCAGCGACCGGCTGAAGCGGGCGATCTGTGCGCCGTGATCGTTGAAGTAGTACTCGCGAGTGACCTCCGCACCATGTGCGGTCAGGATGCGACCGAGCGCATCGCCGACGGCTGCCCACCGGGTACCGCCGAGGTGCACCGGCCCGGTCGGGTTGGCCGAGACGAACTCGAGATTGACCTTCTTGCCCGTCATCGAGGAACCGCTGCCGAAGGCCGCGCCTTCGGCGAGCACGCGGGCAACGATTTCGCCCTGCGCTGCAGCGGCCAGCCTGATGTTCAGGAATCCGGGGCCCGCGACGTCGGCGTCGGCGATGGCTGCGTCGGCGGCGAGAGCCTCCGCGAGCCAGCCGGCGAAGTCGCGGGGGTTGGCTCCGGCCTTCTTCGCGACCTGGAGTGCCACGTTGGTCGCGTAGTCGCCGTGCTCGGGATTTCGGGGACGCTCGACGGTCAGCTTCGCAGGGAGGACTGATGCATCCAGGCCGCGGTCGGCAAGCACCTTCGCGGCGGTCGCGTGAAGCAGTTCGGCAAGATCGGCGGGAGTCACAGGTAGCTATCCTATTGGCTGGTGCGCGGCGTCCTCGCATCCACTGCCCGTCTGCCGGCGAGCAACCTCGGACTGCGCGGTCCGCGCAGGCTCTGAGCACGCTCTCAGGCAGAGAACGTACAGTGAGGGCGCTCTGCGCTGATGGTCATCGGACGATGCTGTCACCAGCAGATACGCATCACCAGCGCAACCGAACACCACCTTTCCTCGACTGAGAGAGCAACTACAGCGATGCCAACGGGTCCCGACAAAGGCAGTCAGAACAAGTCGGCTGCGAAGGCAGACAAAGCCATCAATGCAGCCAACAAGAAGTCAGCTCGCAAGAAGAAGGGCGGCGTGCCCACCGCGACGGGCAGGCAGATTCCCTGGCTGACAGTTGCCGGTGTCGTTGTCGTCGTCGGTCTCGTTGCGGGCCTCGGGATCAATCTGTATCCGAAGTACCAGGACCGCGCCGAGGCGCAGAAGTTCGCGCCGAGCGAGGCCAATCAGGATCCGTCGACCGGCATCGAGGGTGTCGCGATCCAGGAGTACCCCGCGGCTCTGCACGTCGGGCGCACACAGCGGGTCGCCTACGACCAGTCGCCGCCGTTCGGTGGACCGCACGATGCCGTGTGGGCCACCTGCACGGGAATCGTGTACCCCGAGGCCATTCGCACCGAGAATGCCGTGCACTCGCTCGAGCACGGTGCCGTCTGGGTCACCTACAACCCCGACGATCTGAACGAGGACCAGGTCCAGTCGCTGGCCGATCGCGTCGACGGTGAAACGCAGATGATGATGTCGCCGTACCCCGGCCTCGATTCCCCGGTCTCGCTGCAGTCCTGGGGCCACCAGCTCAAGTTGGACAGTGTGGACGACGAACGCATCGGCCAGTTCATCTCCGCCCTGCGCCTCAACCGTTTCGCCTACCCCGAGGTCGGGGCCAGCTGCGCATCGGTGCCTGGAACCGGTGACAACGCCTTCGACCCGGACAACCCGCCCCTGTTCGACGCCTCTGCACCCGGCGCGGACGCGGTACCGATGGACGGTGCCGGCATCACCCCCGATGCCAGCGAGACCGGCGGGACCGGCGGAGTTCAGCTGCCGAGCGATCTTCAGGTCCCCACCAACTGATGACCGAGCCGACGACAAACGACAGCGCGGACGCCACCGCGTCCGCCACCAAGCCGAGCCAGCGCACCGCGCTGGTTGCGCTGGCGCTGATCGCCGTCCTGGCGATCGGTTTCGCGCTGGGCTTTCTGGTGCAGAGTCCGTTCCGGGACGACAACACCGCACCTGCTGCGGACTCGGTGGACGTCGGCTTCGCGCAGGACATGACCGTGCACCACAACCAGGCGATCGAGATGGCGGCGGTGGCGTTGACCAACGCGCCGGATCAGGCCGTCAAGAGCCTGGCGTTCGACATGCTCACCTCGCAGCAGAACCAGGTGGGACAGATGCAGGGCTGGTTGGCCCTGTGGGACCGAGCGCCGATCTCGACCGACGGCTACATGACCTGGATGGCCGAGGACGACTCTCACGCTCACTCGATGGGCGGGATGTCCATGGATCCCGGATCCTCGGATCCCACCAGGGCCATGCCCGGCATGGCCAGTTCCGCTGAGCTCGCCGCGCTTCGCCAAGCCACCGGCTCGGATGTCGACGTGATGTTCCTGCAACTCATGCTGCGCCACCACGAGGGCGGCCTGGCGATGATGGAGTACGCGCAGACTCACGCGCAGTCACCGGCGGTGATCAATCTGGCGAACTCCATGGTCGCCACCCAGACCAGCGAGTCGACGCTGATGAAGCAGATGCTCGCCGAGAAGGGTGCGCAGCCGCTGCCCGAGGGGTGATTTCGGCTCGGGTCGCGGATGCGCTAGTCTTTCGTACAGCCCAACAGGCACACCGGTTAGTCCGGTGCGCCCCCGTAGCTCAGGGGATAGAGCGTTCGCCTCCGGAGCGAAAGGCCGCAGGTTCGAATCCTGCCGGGGGCACACATCTTTCACGCATGTCACCGTCGTACGGTGGCTGCTCGAACGAGACGGTGGACTTCGATGTCCGAGAATCTCCCCCGAGTCGAGACCGTCGTCGACGACCTGTACTCACTCCCTCCCGCTGATTTCGTCTCGCATCGTGCGGCGTACGTCACCCGGTTCAAGAAGGCTGGCGACAAAGCCGCTGCCACCCGAATCGGTGCCCTGCGCAAGCCCACGGTCGTGGCGTGGTTGGTGAACACACTGGCTCGACGAGACGAATCGGCTCTGGCGGAACTGTTCGATCTGGGTGAGCAACTCGAACGAGCACAGCAGCGCGGCGACGGCCCCCGACTGCGTGAATTGTCCACTGCCCGAAGCACTTCGATACGCGCCCTGACCGATCGAGCAGTCTCGCTCGGACGCGACCTCGGGGCGACCGTCGGCGACAACGCAGCCCGCGAGATCTCCAACACCCTGAACGCGGCGATGGCCGATGCGGAGATACGCGACCGCGTCCGCGCGGGCAGAACCGTGGTGGCCGAAACGTACAGTGGCTTCGGGCCTGCGCTGCTCTCGATCGTGCCGGACTCGCCCGACGATGACGACGCCACCGCCGATGACGACCCGGTTTCTGCCGAGGTCGAGGACAACCGGGAGAAAACCGACGAAGCCGAACGAAACCGACTGCTCGCCGAACTCGAGTCGGCCGAATCCGATCTCGATACCGCGCGAACCGAAGTCGACGAAGCCCAAGCGGACACCGAACGAAAAGCGTCCGAACTGCGCAGCGCTGCAGAAGAAGTCGAGCGAATCGAGACCGAGCTGAAGGCTGCCGGAGCCCGCGCGCAGGCTGCGCGAGAAGCACACGAGGCCGGTGTCGTAAAGGCGGAGTCGACGGCGGCGGCACTCGAGGCAGCCCGCGCCCGGGTCGTCGAAGCCCGGTCGGCTCTCGACTCCCTGACCTGACCTACCCTGGCGGGGTGACCACACGCTGGCAAGCCGAGAACTCCGCAGACGATTCCGCGCGCTACATCGAGCGATTCGACCGCCTGGCCGAACGCGGCGTGGATCTGCACGGCGAAGCCCGCATGGTCGACGCGGTGGTCTCGCCCGCGTCGAGCATTCTCGATGCCGGATGCGGGACCGGCCGACTCGGTGTCGAGTTGGCCCGCCGCGGACACCGTGTGACCGCAGTGGATCTCGATCCCGTTCTGGCCGAGGCCGCTCGAGCACACCCCGAACTCGACGTCCATGTCGCCGATCTGACGACGCTCGATCTGGGCCGGACGTTCGACGCGGCCGTGGCAGCGGGCAACGTACTCGTTTTCATGAAGCCCGGTACCGAACGCACTGCGCTCCAACGCATCTGGGCACATCTGACCGAAGGCGGAGTGTTCGTCACCGGATTCGCCACCGATCGGGAGTACACCGTGGACATGCTCGACGAGGATCTGGCGGCGGTCGGCTTCGTCCTCGAGCACCGATTCGCCACGTGGGATCTCCGGCCCTGGCGCACCGACGCGGACTGGGCGGTCACCGTTGCACGAAAGCCGGCCCTGCTGGCCTGACACGGCCTGAATCGAGCGACGGGATTCGATACCGAGGGTTGATTCGGACGCCTACGGGAAGACTGTGCGTCATGAAGGAACACATGGCGAAGCTGCGGGAATCGTTCTGGTTCATTCCCGCCGTCCTCGGGGTTGTCGCACTCGTCCTCGCGCAGGCTCTGGTGAGTCTCGATCGCTATCTGCTCGATACCCGGGTGGATCTGACGGGCTCGCTGCTCTACCACGTGGGTGCCAGTGGCAGCCGAGACATCCTCGGCGCCATCGGCGGGTCCATGCTCGGCGTGGCTGCGACGTCGTTCTCCATCACCATCTCCGTCCTCGCCACCGCCAGTTCCTCGTACGGTCCCCGCCTGGTGCGCAACTTCATGGCCGATCGCGGCAATCAGGTGGTGCTCGGCATCTTCGGTGCCACGTTCCTGTACTCGCTGATGGTGCTGCGGTCGATTCGCTCGATCGAATCCGACGGCTCGGTCTTCGTGCCGGACATCGCCGTCAACGTTGCCGTCGCACTCGCGGTGGTCGACGTGGGTGTGCTCGTCTACTTCATTCATCACATCGCGCAGTCGATCCAGGTGGCGACGCTGTCCGGCCGCGTCCGAGACGAACTGTCGGAGTCCGTCGACGCGCTCTACCCGCCCGAGCAACCCGCCGATTCGGCGTCGGCAGAGGGCATCGTCAAGCCGCCCGTCTACACGACGGTGCTGGCCGAGGAGTCCGGGGTGATCATCGACATCGACGAAGACGCAGTGCTGAACATCGCTGCCGACACCGACACCGTGATCGATGTTCATCGAGTGCCCGGTGAACACGTCGTTGCCGGTGAACCGCTCGCCGATGTTCTGGCCGATCGATCGGCGAACATCTCAGCCGACGCGGTCGGACGGGTTCGAGGGTCGTTCACCATCGGCACCAGTCGAACACCGCGGCACGACATCGCTTTCGCCGTCGAGCAGATGACCGAAATGGCTGTGCGCGCCCTGTCGACGGGCGTCAACGACCCGTACACGGCACGCAACGCCATCGACGATCTCACGGTCGGACTGGTCGCGGTCGTCCAGCGTCCCAGGCCCTCCCGTGCTCGGTGCGGCTCCGACGGCACCGTTCGGGTGATCACCCGCCGCGTCGCGGTTCCGTCACTGATCGACCATGCCCTCGATGCGGTGCGGATCTACGGCACCGGCAGCCCCATGGTGGTGCAGGCCGGAATTCGCCTCGCCGAGCGAGTGGGTCGTGCGGCACAGGATTCCGAGAACGTCGACGCCGTACTGACTCAACTGGACTTGCTGGACCGCACCTTGGCCTCCGGCGACACCGATACCGCCCGCACAGCCGAAGCCCGCGAGCAGATCTCGCTTGCCCGCGCCGCGATCACGGATCGGGTTCCGCTCGCAGTACCTCGCGTCGTCATTCGGTAGACGCCGCAACCGGACACCGTGGGAGGATGGTCGGTATGCCAGCACCGTCTCCGCTTCCCCTCGATCCCATTGCAGAGGCACACCGCCAGTGGACCGAACACGGATGGTCCGACGCCGCCGACGGTATGGCCGCAGTGACCTCGTTGATGCGCGCGCAGCAGATCATGCTCGCCCGAGTCGAGGAAGCGTTGAAGCCGACGGGACTGACCTTTTCGCGCTACGAACTGCTGACGTTGTTGACCTTCACCAAGAACGGGGCTCTGCCGATGGCGAAGGCGAGCGCACGTCTGCAGGTGCATCCCACGAGCGTGACCAACGCTGTCGATCGTCTCGAGTCCGTGGGATACGTTCGACGCATCCCGCATCCGAGCGATCGGCGCACCACCCTGGTCGAAATCACCGAGCAGGGACGCACATTGGCAGTCGAGGCCACCGAGCGGTTGAACTCACTGGTATTCGCACGCCCCGGTCTGGCACGGGACAAATTACTGGCGCTCGTTCGGATCTTGGCGGAACTCCGTTCGGATGCAGGCGATTTCGACAGTGACGAGATCACTACATCGTTCTGAGTTCGATCGTGACTCGTCACAAGACAATGGCACACCCGTACCGTTCGTGGTGCAATTGCTCCAGGAACAGGTCGGAGCCGATCTGCTGAAGGGCGGGGCGGGGTGCTGGTTTTGGGGGTCGGGGCGGGTGCGCACGGCGCACGCGCAATTCTGACGTATCTGGACAGCCCCCACCGCACACCCATCGTGTCCAGGACGGTGCGCCGAGCCCCGGGTCAGTCACTGTCCACCACGATCGCCACCGGCGTCGACGCCATCCACTCCATCGCCGCGACGATGTCGCTCCCGGTTCAGTTCTCCGCCATCGCGTATCGGGTTGCCACCGATCCCGGCTCGGTCGCCACCAGCGGTACGGCCCGCACGGCCTCGCTCGTTCCGGAAACCGCTGCGCAGGTGCGCTATCTGCGTTTCATCGGGCTGGTGCCCAATCACGGCGTCACCGTGTTGTGCGATATCGGAAGCACCGGAACCACTGTCACCGTCATCGACCTGGCGTCCACTCGCACGCTCATGACGCGGCGAACGGCCACGTTCTGCGGCGACGATCTCGATCACTCGGTTCGGCGGCTGCTCTCGTCCAACGGTGTTCGTATCGGAATCGACGCGAGCCGGTCCATCAAGGAGCAGCTGAGCGTCGACTCCGTCGTCAGCACCACCGATCCATCCGGTGCCGCGCGGCATGTGCTGACCCGACGCGACTTCGACGATCTGATCGCCGGACCGGTGCGGTACGCGGGCATGCTGGTGGAACAGACCATCGAATTGTCCGGTGCCAGACCGCAGTCCATCGTCGTGGTGGGCGGCGGCGCGAACATCACCTCGATCGCGCGGTCTCTCGAGCTGCGAACCGGCCTGACGACGCTGGTGCCGTCGATGCCGGAGTTGGTCTCGGCACGCGGGGCCGCCCTCCTGTCCCCCGACAGGTAGGGCGACCCACAAGGCGACGCTACCGGTGCTGGAAGTTCGGCGTTCTCTTCTCGATGAAGGCCGACATGCCTTCCTTCTGGTCCTCGGTGGCGAAGGTCGAGTGAAACACGCGGCGCTCGAACAGAACACCCTCGCGAAGGCTCGACTCGAACGATCGGTTCACTGCTTCCTTGGCCATCATGGCGACCGGCAGCGACATCTCGGCGATGGTGGTGGCGGTCGCGATGGCGTCGTCGAGGAGATCCGCGACCGGCACGATGCGCGAGACCAGCCCTGCTCGCTCGGCTTCCTCGACCTTCATGTTGCGACCGGTCAAGCACATCTCCATGGCCTTGGCCTTGCCCACTGCACGCGTCAGGCGCTGCGACCCGCCGATTCCCGGAATAACGCCGAGCTTGATCTCGGGTTGCCCGAATACCGCGGTGTCCGAGGCGATCAGAACGTCGCACAGCATCGCGAGTTCGCATCCACCGCCGAGTGCGTAACCGGACACCGCCGCGATCAACGGCGTTCGAGCCGATGCCAGTCGGTCCCAGGCGGCGAAGAAGTCGTCGAGATACACGTCCATGTAGGACTTGGGCTGCATCTCCTTGATGTCGGCCCCGGCCGCGAAGGCCCGTTCGGAACCGGTGATGAGAATTGCACCGATGTCGGAGTCCGCGTCGAGTTCCTCGACCACCGAGACGACCTCGCGCATCAACTGGGAATTGAGCGCGTTCAACGCCTTGGGACGGTTGAGCGTGATGATGCCGACGCGTCCCCGACGTTCGAGCAGAATGGTCTCGTAGTCACTCACAGGTCTGCTCCGTTCGAGCGCTCGCGGATATCGTTGATGATGCCGGAGAAGTCCACATCGGTGCCGCCCCCGGTTGTTTCCTTGAAGCGAGCGTACAACTCGGCCGCCCGTAGGCCCAGGACACCCTCGACACCGTTGTCGCGCAGTGCATTGGCGGCCAGGCCCAGATCTTTGTCCATGAGCGCCGCGGCGAAGCCGGGCTTGTACTCGTTGTTGGCGGGGCTCGTCGGTACGGGACCGGGCACCGGGCAATTGGTCGTCAGTGCCCAGCATTGACCGGACGCAGTCGAGGCCACGTCGAACAACGCCTGGTTGCTCAAGCCGAGTTTCTCCCCCAATACGAACGCCTCGCTGATGGCGATCATCGACACTCCGAGAATCATGTTGTTGCAGATCTTGGCTGCCTGGCCGTTGCCCGCTGCGCCGCAGTGCACCACCTTGCGACCCATGACGTCGAGAACTGCTGCAGCAGAGGCGAAATCCTCTTCGGAACCGCCCACCATGAATGTCAACGTTCCCGCAGCCGCTCCCCCGACACCACCGGAGACCGGTGCGTCCAGACTGCGGTGGCCTGCCTCGTGCACCAGCTTGTGCGCGGTGTGCGCGTCGGCGACGTCGATGGTCGAGGAGTCGATGAACAACGTGCCCGGCGCGGCAGCAGGCAGCAGGTCCGCGTACAACCCGAGTACCAGTTTGCCGTTGGGCAGCATCGTGATGACGATGTCGGCATCGGCGACGGCGGCCACGGCCGATTCGACCACGGTGACGCCGTCCTTCGTGGCCTGCTCGAGCGCGGCGGGCACCAGATCGAAGCCCTGCACCGTGTAGCCGGCCGCAGCCAGATTGGCGGCCATCGGTCCACCCATGTGGCCGAGGCCGATGAAGCCGATCGTCTTCTCGCTCATGACTGCTCACCTTCTGTGTGTGCGTTCGACAGGCCCAGTTCCGCGTCCCCGAGAGGTGCGAAGTACCGGTCGACGTCCTCGGGCGTGACGTCTGCCGACGTACGCGGTTGCCATTGCGGGTTGCGGTCCTTCTCGACCACCTGTGCTCGAATTCCTTCGACGAGGTCGTGACTGCTCAGGGATGCGACCGACACGCGGTACTCCTCGTCGAGCACTGACTCCAGCGTCGGCAGCGTGGCCGCCCGGCGCAGCGACCTCAGCGTCACGGCCAGCGACACAGGCGATTTGGACGCGATGTCCTCTGCGGACTTCTGCGCCTCCGGCACCGTGCTGGCTGCCAGAGCGTCGACGATGCCCTGGACGTCGTCGCCTGCGTAGCACTCGTCGATCCATCCCTGCTGACCGGCAATCGTGGACTCCGGTGCCGGCTCGCTGAACGTCGCGACGGCCTCTCCGACGCTGACCGTCTCGAGTGCCGAGTAGAAGTCTTCCAGCTTGTCGGACGGGATGTAGTGATCGGCGAAACCGACTGCGATGGCGTCGCCGGCATTCATCCGCGCCGTGGTGAGCGCGAAGTGGGTGCCGATCTCGCCCGGGGCACGCGAAAGTAGGTACGTACCACCCACATCCGGAACGAAACCGATTCCGACCTCGGGCATCGCGATCTTCGACCGCTCGGTGACGATGCGAGTGTTGGCATGTGCCGAGAGCCCGACGCCTCCACCCATGACGATGCCGTCCATGATGGCGACGAACGGCTTGGGGAATCGAGCGATCGCCGCGTTGAGGATATACTCCTCGCGCCAGAATTCCTTGCTGCCGCTGCCACCGTCCTTGGCGTCGTGGTAGATGGAGACGATGTCTCCGCCTGCGCACAGTCCGCGCTCACCGGCTCCGGTCAGAAGGACGACGTCGACAGCGTCGTCGGTTGCCCACTGCGCCAACGCCGGCGCGATCTCACGCACCATCGCATGATCGAGCGCATTGATCGCTTTGGGGCGGTTCAGGGTGATCCGACCGATTCCGCCGGAGACCTCGAGGATGACGTCGCTCATGCGGCACCCACGATCGAACGCGCCACAACCACTCGCATGATCTCGTTGGTCCCTTCCAGAATCTGGTGCACCCGAAGGTCACGAACGATCTTCTCGACGCCGTACTCGCTGAGGTAGCCGTACCCACCCAGCAGCTGCAACGCGCCGTTGGCGACCTCGAAACCGGTGTCGGTTCCGAAACGCTTCGCCATCGCGCACATCTCGACCTTGTCCGCAGCGTCGTTCTGCAACGCATCCGCGGCCCGCCACAGCAGCGTGCGGGCGGCTTCGAGTTCGGTCTTGAAATCGGCCAGTCGGAACTGGAGCGCCTGCGCATCGAGCAACCGTGCCCCGAACGCCTTGCGCTCGGCGAGGTACGCAACGGCCTTGTCGAGGGCGGACTGCGCTCCGCCGATCGAGCACGCGGCGATGTTGATGCGTCCGCCGTTGAGTCCGTTCATGGCAATACGGAACCCGTCGCCCTCGTTGCCGAGCAGATTCTCGGCCGGAATGCGGACTCCTTCGAGAACGACCTGCCGGGTGGGCTGAGCGTTCCACCCCATCTTCTTCTCGTTGGCTCCGAAGGACAGTCCCGCCGAGTCCTTCGGCACGATGAACGCGGAGATGCCACGAGGGCCCGGTGCACCGGTGCGCGCCATGACGACGTACACCTCGGATGTGCCTGCGCCGGAGATGAATTGCTTGACGCCGTCCAACACGTATTCGTCACCGTCGCGCACCGCCTTGGTGCCGAGCATCGCCGCATCGGATCCCGCGCCTGGCTCGGTGAGGCAGTAGCTGCCCAACTGATCCATCGTGCACAGGCCCGGCAGCCAACGCTGCCTCTGCTCGTCGGTTCCGTAGGTGTCGATCATCCAGGCGACCATGTTGTGAATGGAGATGTATGCCGCGATGGACGGGTCACCGGTGGCCAGCTGCTCGAAGATCCGCACCGAATCGACTCTGGTCAGACCCGATCCGCCCACGTCCTCGCGAATGTAGATGCCGCCCATTCCCAGTCCCGCTGCCTTGCGCAGTACGTCCACGGGGAAATGCTTGCTCTGGTCCCACTCGATCGCGTTCGGGGCCAGAAACTCGTCGGCGAATTCACGAGCGGTGTCGTTGATCGCTCGCTCGTCCTCGTTCAATGTGAACATCGCCGAATCAGTCCATGTTCGGAATGACGAAGTGATTCTGTGCCGCAGCCTCTTTGGTGCCCGACGGCCAGCGCTGCGTGACGGTCTTGGTCTTGGTGTAGAAGCGGATCGAATCGGGTCCGTGCTGGTTCAGATCACCGAATCCCGAACGCTTCCAACCACCGAACGTGTGGTACGCGATCGGTACCGGAATCGGCACGTTGACCCCGACCATGCCCACCTGGACGCGGGAGCAGAAATCGCGTGCAGTGTCGCCGTCACGGGTGAAAATGGACACGCCGTTGCCGTATTGGTGCTCGGTGGGCAGGCGCAGCGCGTCCTCGTAGTCCTTCGCACGAACGACGATCAGGACGGGCCCGAAGATCTCTTCCTTGTAGATCCGCATGTCGGTCGTCACTCTGTCGAACAGTGTGGCGCCCGCGAAGAATCCACCCTCGTGGCCTTCGAGGCTGAAACCGCGCCCGTCGACGACCAACTCGGCACCCTCGTCGACACCGATCTGGGTGTAGTCGTTGACGCGCTTCAACGCATCGCTACCCACAAGCGGGCCGAAATCCGCGTCCTCGTCGTCGGAGCGACCGATCTTCAGCTTCGCCACCCGCTCGGTGAGCTTGGCGACGAGCGCATCCGCGGTCTCTTCACCCACCGGAACCGCGACGGAAATGGCCATGCAACGCTCGCCCGCGGAACCGTAGGCGGCACCGAGAAGGGCGTCGGCGACCTCGTCGAGATCGGCGTCGGGCATCACCAGGGCGTGGTTCTTGGCTCCACCGAAGCACTGTGCGCGCTTGCCGTGTTTCGCTGCGGTCTCGTAGATGTACTGCGCGATGGGAGTCGAGCCGACGAACCCGATCGCCTTGACGCGGTCGTCGGTGAGCAGTACGTCGACGGCGGTCTTGTCACCGTTGACGACGTTGAACACACCCGGCGGCAGTCCTGCTTCGAGGAAGAGCTCGGCGAGCTTGAGCGGGACGGACGGGTCGCGCTCGGAGGGCTTCAGGATGAACGCGTTTCCGCAGGCGATGGCCGGGCCGGCCTTCCACAGGGGAATCATCGCGGGGAAGTTGAACGGGGTGATTCCGGCTACGACGCCGAGCGGCTGACGCATCGAGTAGACGTCGATTCCGCCGCCTGCACCCTCGGTGTACTCACCCTTGAGCAGATGCGGGACGCCGACGGCGAACTCCACGACCTCGACGCCGCGCTGGATGTCGCCCTTGGCGTCGGCGATCGTCTTGCCGTGCTCGGAGGACAGCAGGCGGGCCAGTTCCTCGGTGTCGCGAGTGACGAGCGCCAGGAACTTCATCAGGACTCGCGCTCGGCGCTGCGGGTTCCACTTGGCCCATTCACGTTGGGCCTGTTCGGCATCGGCGATGACGGCCTCGACCTCGGATACGTCGGCCAGGGGAACACGGGCCTGAACCTCGCCGGTGTTGGGGTCGAACACGTCCCCGAAGTTTCCGGAGGTGCCGGCGACATGCTTGCCGCCGATGAAGTGCGTGAGTTCGCGAGCCATGGAGTTTGTCCGTCCTCGAGCGTGGAAGTGAAGTACGCCCATCCTATAGTCGGATGTCCACGTAAGTCCAGAAGTCGTCACATTCGGTCGTAGAACTGCCTCAGATCGGCACCGGCGCGACTGACCTCGGCCTCGGAGGAGCCGTCGGCGCGGAAGATTCGACGCAGGATCAACGGATCGAGATCGTCCATCGCGGGAGCGAACGACACCTGGGGAAGTTCGGGGAACGACGCGCGATCGCCGAACCAGTCATCGGGGTCGAACTCGTCGTCCCCGTCTCCGACGCCCTCGATCAGTTGATCGAGATCGACTCCACGCAGCGTCAGGATGGTGGCGGCGGATGCGTCGATGTGCTCGGCGGCGATGTACATCAGAGCCGCCGCGTGTTTGCAGGGCCACCCGTCGTCGGGGCACGTGCAGTCGAAATCGAGCTGCCCCTTGTCGTGCGGCAGCAACACCGACGCCAGCGCCTGCGGGATCGCGTTGGAGGCCAACTCGGCCAGCATCCCAGGATTCGATCGCACCCGATCGACGAGCGCGGCCACTTCACCCTTCGTCAGTGGATCCACGGTGACCGAGGCCGAGAACGGCTCGAGCTGACTGCCCTGCACCTCGCCGTATATCTGCCCGCGCTCGACCCCGAGAGTGAGCACCTGCCCTTGGCGCGCATACGTTCTACCCCGAGCGATCCGGCCCGGATCCGCGAGGTCTTCCATGGCCGCCACGAAATGCCTGCCCCACCACGTCTGTCCGAAGGCACCGCGCTTGTTTCTGGACTCGATGCCGCCCTTGGCTTTTCGACGCTTGCCGTACTGCGAGAAGTCGACCATCACTCCCCCACCGCATCCTCGCTGAGGCGGAACAGTTCCTGGAGCTCCGCGGTGTCCATCTCGGTCACCCAGTTCTCGCCGGTGCCCACCGCCAGATTCGCCAGGTCCTGCTTGGAGACGAGCATCGAGTCGATCCGTTCCTCCACGGTGCCCACGCACAGCAGTTTGCGCACCTCGACGTTCTTGCGCTGCCCGATGCGGAAGGCCCGGTCCGTCGCTTGATTCTCCACCGCCGGATTCCACCAACGATCGAGATGAACAACATGGTTGGCGGCCGTGAGGTTCAACCCGGTGCCGCCGGCCTTGAGCGAGAGCATCATGATCGGTGGACCGTCGTCGCTCTGGAACTTCTCCACCATCTCGTCGCGCTTGGCCTTGCTCACCCCGCCGTGGAGGAACGGCACCTCGGTGCCGAACCGTTCGGCGAAGTACGGTGCCACGAGCTCACCGAACTCCCGGAACTGCGTGAACAACAACGCTTTCTCGTTGTCGCCGAGAATCGAGTCGAGCATGTCCTCGACCAAGCCGATCTTGCCGGAACGATGCTGCCCCCTCTTGAGCACCGGCGAGCCGTCGGACAGAAAATGGGCGGGGTGATTGCACACCTGTTTGAGGCGAGTCAGCGCGGACAGCACCGCGCCCTTGCGCTTCATGCCCTTCGCGTCGGCGATCTGCGCCATCATCTCGTCGACGACCGCCTTGTACAGCGCAGCCTGCTCGGCCGTGAGGTTGGCGCGCACGGTCATCTCGTTCTTCTCGGGCAGATCCGAGATGACCGTCGGATCGGTCTTGACACGGCGCAGAATGAACGGCGACGTGATGGCGCGCAGACGGGAAACCGCGTTCTCGTCGTTCTCGCGCTCGATCGGAACCGAGAATCGCTTTCGGAAATCCGACGGCCTACCGAGCATGCCCGGATTGGCGAAGTCGAGAATGGACCTCAGCTCGTCGAGACGATTCTCGACCGGCGTTCCGGTGAGCGCCAGCTTGTGATCCGCGGGGATCGCGAGCGCCGCCTTGGCCTGCACGGTGCCCGAGTTCTTGATGTGTTGCGCCTCGTCGAGGACCACACGACGCCACGTCTGCTCCGCCAGCTGCGCGCGATCCTTGGCCATCAGCGCGTACGTGGTGACGATCAGATCGTGCTCGGCGATCGCCCGGTCGAGCTCCTCGTCGCGTAGTCGCGTCGGACCGTGGTGTACCAGAACCCGCAGTGCCGGAGTGAATTTCGCCGCCTCACGCTGCCAGTTGCCGACCACCGACATCGGTGCCACCAGCAGCGTAGGCGTCGAACTCTTCTCGTACGCGAGCAGTGTCAGCACCTGCAGCGTCTTGCCCAGCCCCATGTCGTCGGCGAGTACCGCCCCGAGACCGAGCCGGCTCATGAACGCGAGCCAGTCGAGTCCGCGTTGCTGATAGGGCCGCAGAGTCGCGTTCACACCGTCGGGCACTGGGATCGTCTCCGGCACCGCACCGGGCTCGAGCAACGTGGCCGCCCATCCCGAGGCACGAATGTCCTGGACCGGAGCCGGCGGTGGGTCGGCCAGAGTCATCTCGCGCATCAGCGTGCTCAGCGCAGTCCCGTCGCCGTGATGCTCGGCGACGTACTTGGCGGCTCGCGCGAGCTGACCGCCGTCCGCGAGCACCCACTGACCGCGGAGCCGCACGAGATCGCCCTTCGAGACGGCGAGCCTGCTCATCTCCGCCTCGGTGAGCACCATGTCGCCGAGTTGGAGTTGCCAGTCGTAGGACACCAGTTCGTCCATGCCGACCGCCCGATCGGCTGCCGCTTTCGTCACCGCCGGTGAATCGACGCGCAATCTCATCGACGGATCGAGCCTCGTCCAGGCCCGGGGAAGCAGAACCGTGGTTCCGGTGGCCTGCAGTGCCGTCGCACCGTGTTCGACGAGATCGATGACCACCGACGTCGGAAGCAACAGGTCCAGGGTGCCTTCCTGCGACGGCAGATCGCGCAGTCTCGGGTACGCCGCCACGGCCTCACCGAGCTTGCGGACGGCGATGGAGAGCAGCGTGGCATCGACCTTGCGGCTCATCGGAACCGGTCGCGGCGCTTCGCCGTCCGCGCGC
Organism: Rhodococcus cerastii; assembly: GCF_033042195.1. Taxonomy (NCBI): domain Bacteria; kingdom Bacillati; phylum Actinomycetota; class Actinomycetes; order Mycobacteriales; family Nocardiaceae; genus Rhodococcus; species Rhodococcus cerastii. The sequence goes on along the minus strand of NZ_JAWLKF010000019.1, from coordinate 41,697 downwards.
AGACACACCTGCAGCGTCCAGTACGACTCCACTGCTTCCTCGGAGGAACTGTCGACGGCGTCGTCGTCATCGGGTTCGAGCAGCCGGAGCACCAGCGAGGGTTCGTCGACGGTGAGGCTTCCGCGCCACTTCTCGAGCAACGTCGACATCTGTTGAGTGCCATCGGCATACGGGTCGTCGCGAACCAGAGCCGACAACAGTGGATGCTCCGATTCGGGTCTACCCAGAACCGATCTGACGATCGGATCGGTGAGCTCCTCCACCATGTCGTCGAGAATCTTCTTGGGCCGCTCACCTGCGCGCTGCACCGACGGCATCGCGACGGCGAGTTCGCTGAGCCAGGCACGTTGACGCTCGCCCCCGACCAGACGCCACCGTGGCCACCACTGCCCGTCCATCAACTTCAGGGCCGGAACGACGCGACCGCCGCGGACCCAGCGTTCGATTCCGCGGGCGACATGCGCCAGGTAACGGAGGTCACCGGAGATCGCCGCGTGGTCCGGCGGCGTCCGCAACAGCAGATCGGCTCCGTCGTGCGGGGCGAGTGCGATGGCCGGAACCTGCACCGGGGCCTGCGCGGTGGCGGCGCGTCCGGGTGCCGGAAACGACACCGCAGCACGGTGCCGAAACGTTCTGGTGAGCACGTGCGCGTGGGTCGGCGGCAAGTCGGGCTCATCCCCGGTGGTGATCTCGTCGTCCCACAGCATCAGCCCGGCACCGGGAGACCAGAGACCGTGCAGCATCGGTCCATCCAATCAGCAAGCACCGACAGACTTCAGGTGAGGCGCTTCGAGCGAGTCGCTGGGTGAGGCACAGTATGTACATGATCGCGTACGGCTTCAGTGAATACGGCGGACCCGACACCGAATACCTTCTGGACCTACCCGTCGCCGAGCCGGGACCTGGCCAGATTCTCGTCGCGGTCCACGCCGCCGGCGTCAATCCCGCGGATTGGAAGGTGCGGGCGGGCAATCGCAAGGACACCGTGCCGATCACCCTGCCTGCGGTTCTCGGCCGGGAAGTATCGGGCACGGTCGTGTCGGCCGGTGCCGGTGTGGCCGACTTCTCGGTGGGCGACCACGTGTTCGGAGCCACCGCGTCGGGATACGGAGGCTATGCGCAGTACACCGTGCTCAACGCGTCGAGCACAGCCCACAAGCCCGAATCCGTGTCCTGGGCGGCCGCAGCCACTCTGCCGGTGGCCGCCGGGACCGCATACGACGCGCTGGCGCGGCTCGCCGTGGGCGCGGGTGATTCCATCCTGGTGCTCGGCGCGGGCGGCGGCGTGGGTTCGACCGTTCTGCAACTCGCGCGAGCCGACGGTATCGACGTTCTCGCAGTCGCGAGTACGGGCAAGCGGGAGTGGATCGAGAGCCTCGGAGCCGAATTTCTCGCCTCCGGCCCCGATTTCGTCGACTCGCTGTCACGACCGGTGAACGGCATCATCGATCTCGTTGGGGGCGAGAGCTTGCGCGCCGCGGCGACCGCTGTGACGGCGGGGATACCGATCGTCAGCGTTGCAGACCCGGTGCTCGCGGCGCAGTGGGGTGGTTCCGGTGTCGATCGCGACCGCACCACCGCGGCATTCGCCCGGCTGGCAGACCTGACTGCGTCGGGCATCATTCGTCCGCGTATCGACCATGTGTTCCCGCTCGAGCGTGCGGGTGAGGCTCTCGCCCTGGTCGAGGACGGGCACGTGCTCGGCAAGGTCGTGGTCGAGGTTCGCTGATGCCGGGTTCGCGGGAGCGGAGAACTGTCGGTGCGTTCCGGCACACTGCTATGACAAGGAACGACGACCGAGTACCGAGATCGACGATGGGGCGTGCGTGAGAAAGCTGTGGGTGGCGGTACTGCTGGTGATCGCTGCGGCCGTGATGGCAGTGTTCGGCTCGTGCGACCGGCCCATCGTCCCCGGTTTCTCCCCCGCCGAACCCGCTCCGGGTAGTCCCACTCGCACTCAGGTCGAGCAGTTGCTCGCGCAGGTTCGCGTGGTCGCCGCCAGGCCCGACGCCCTCGGCTACGAGCGCGGATGCAAGAGCGGCGAAGGGTGTGTGTTCGGCCCGGCGTGGACGGACGACTACGACGGGCCGGGTGGTCACGACGGCTGCGGTACCCGCGACAACGTCCTGGCGCTGTCGATGACGGAAGTCGAGTTCCGGGCCGGCACCCGCGACTGCGTCGTGCTGTCGGGTTCGCTCGCAGATCCGTACTCCGGTGAGCCGATGCAGTTCACCAAGGCCGATGCCGGAAAGATTCAGATCGATCACGTCTACCCCCTGTCCGCCGCGTGGGACATGGGCGCGAACACGTGGTTGCCCGACAAGCGAATTCGGTTCGCCAACGACGTGGCGTTCAATCTGCTCGCGGTCAACGGAGCCGACAATCAGAGCAAGAGCGACAAGACACCCTCGCAATGGTTACCGCCGAACGAGGCCTACCACTGCTTCTACGCGGGAAAATACCTGTCGGTCGCCGCCCAGTACGAGTTGCCGATCACCCAGGCCGATCAGGGTGTTCTCGCTTCGGTCGCCTCGACGTGCGCGGCGTAAAGTCTCAGCGATGGCACCAGCACACGCGCGCAGCTTCCTCGACCGTGAGACACAGCTCTGCATGTCCCTGTCCGGCCGACCGAGCAACATCGGAACACGCTTTCACAACTATCTCTACGACGAGTTGGACCTGAACTTCGTCTACAAGGCGTTCACCACCACCGACCTCGCCGCAGCGGTGGGAGGCGTTCGCGCGCTGGGCATTCGAGGCTGCGCCGTCTCCATGCCGTTCAAGGAAGATGTCATCGAATTGGTCGACGTGATGCACGAGTCCGCCAGCGCGATCGAATCCGTCAACACGATCGTCAACGAGAACGGCGTCCTGCACGCATACAACACCGACTACCAGGCCGTCGCGAACCTACTCGGCGCGAGTGGATTCTCGACCGACTACTCGGTGGCCGTCACCGGCAGCGGCGGTATGGCCAAAGCTGTCGTTGCCGCGCTGCGGGATTCGGGTTACACCCGGGGTACCGTCGTCGCCCGCAACTCGAACACCGGCCCTGCCCTCGCCGAGACCTACGGCTACGACTGGTCCGCCGAAGCGGTGGGCGCAGACCTGCTGGTGAACGTGACCCCGGTGGGTATGGCCGGTGGACCGGACGCTGATTCGGCACCGTTCACCGACGAGCAGATCGACGCGGCGAAAGCCGTGTTCGACGTCGTCGCCATGCCGTCGGAGACGCCCCTGATCGTCGCCGCTCGGGCCGCCGACAAACCCGTGATCACCGGCGCTCAGGTCATCGCCCTGCAGGCGGCAGAACAGTTCGTCCTCTACACCGGAGTCCGGCCGTCGGACGAACAGATCGCGCGCGCATCGGAGTTCTCGCGCAGGTGACTCACAGGTGCTGCCACCGGGGCTTGTTGGCGTAGGCGTACCGGTAGTACTCCGCGAGTGCGAGCGACGACGCCGCGGCCTCGTCCAACAGCACCGTTGCGTGCGGGTGCCATTGAACGGCCGACGCCGGACAGTACGCCGACAGCGGTCCCTCGACGGCCGCCGCCACCGCGTCCGCTTTCGACTCCCCCGTTGCGATCAACACGAGGTGGCGCGCCTCGTCGATGGTGCCCAGCCCCTGCGTCAGTACGTGATGCGGTACGTCCTCGGGAGAATCGAAGAACCGGGCATTGTCGACGCGCGTCTGTTCGGTCAGCGTCTTCACCCGCGTCCGCGACTTCAGTGAAGATCCGGGCTCGTTGAAGCCGATGTGCCCGTCGGTGCCGATTCCGAGGATCTGGACATCGACGCCACCTGCGGCCGCGATCGCGGCGTCGTACCGCTGCGCCTCTGCCGCTATGTCGTCCGCTTCGCCGTCGGGCGAGAAGACCGCGGCGTCGTCCAGGTCGACGTGGTCGACGAAGTTGTCTCGAATGAACGAGAAGTACGACTGCTCAGCGGCTTTCGGCAGTCCGATGTACTCGTCGAGGAGGAAGGCGCGACAGTGCGCGAACGACAGGCCGTCCTCCCGATGCCGCCGCGCCAATTCGCGATACGTGCCCACCGGGGTCGATCCGGTTGCGAGGCCCAGTACAGGAGTGGAGCCGGCGGAACGACCCAGGGGCGCAGGAGTGGAGCCGGCGGAACGGCACAGGTTGCCGGTGGAGCCGGCTCGTACTACTCGTTCGACGATGTCGGCGGCCGTTCGATCCACTGCGTCGACCCCCTCTAGGATCACTACCTCCATCTAGCTGTCCTCTCCGATTGCAGTTCCGCCTCTGATCACCTGCAGTGGCTCGAACGCCGCGTCGACCACCAGGACGTCGGCTCTCATGCCCTGTTCGAGGCAACCGATCTCGGAGTCGAGGCCGATCGAGGCTGCCGGAGTCGACGATGCAGCCCGCACGGCCTCGACCAGGGGCACGCCGGCGTCCAGCACGGCTCGGCGCACCAGGTCCAGCACGGTAGCGGTTCCGCCTGCAATCGGAGCGGTCTCGTTGTCTGCGTCGCGGGACAACCGTGCAACCGCGTGGTGGACGGTCACATCCAGTGGGCCGAGTCGATAGCGACCGTCCGGCATGCCGGCTGCGGCCATCGCGTCGGACACCAGCGCGATCCGTGCGCCGCCGACGAGATCGAACACCGCACGCACGGTCTCGTCGGCGAGATGCACTCCGTCGCCGATCAATTCGAGCACCATCACGCTGCGTGCCGCGGCCGCCAGGCACTCGCTCACCGGGCCCGGCGACCGATGATGCCAGGTCGGCATTCCGTTGAACAGGTGCGTTGCAGTCATGGGGCCGTTCCCCAACGACTCGATACCGCGTCGGGTGGTGAGCGCGTCGGCGTCCGTGTGCCCGATGCTCGGCAGTATTCCGTTCTCCCGCAACATCTCTGCGATGACCGCGAACCCGTCGATCTCGGGTGCCAGGGTCATCGACCGCACCGCGCCGCGGCCCGCGTCCAGTAGGTCGCGGAGCAGTCCGGGATCTCCACTGCGCAGCGAGGCCGGATCCTGTGCGCCGCAGCGTGCGACGGCGAGAAACGGCCCCTCGAGGTGGACGCCTGCGATGTCACCGGATTCGTACAGATCGGCCAACAGCGACGTCTGCGCGATCAGCCGATCCGGCGGTGCCGACACCAGTGAGGCGAGCATCGTCGTGGTCCCGCGAGAGCGGTGATGCCGTACCGCCGTCATGAGATCGACGGCCGGTGAATCCGGAAACGACGCCCCAGCTCCACCGTGGCAGTGCAGATCGACCAACCCGGGGAGGATCGTCGAATTCGTTTGCGGTACGGCCTCACCGGGCCACGCCGATGTCGGCCCGACCCACGAGATCCGGTCTCCCGTCGATGCGACGACGCCGTCCTCGATCACTCGGTCGCGCGTGACGACCCGTCCGCGGTGCGTCGTCGCAGTGGATGCGGTCATGCTCGATCGGGTTCGAGCACGGCGTCGTCCTCACGTCCGGGGGTGCGCAGGTTCCACTTCTTGATGACGAAGCTGAACAGGAAGTAGTAGATCACCGCGTACACCAGGCCGATCGGAATGAGGAGCCATGCCTTGGTGGCGATTCCGTAGTTCAGCAGGTAGTCGATGCCACCGGCGGAGAAGAAGAAGCCGTCGTGGATTCCGAGGGCATTGGTCAACGCCATCGAGGTTCCGGTCAACACTGCGTGGATGATGTAGAGCGGCCAGGCCACGAACATGAACGAGTATTCGAGCGGCTCGGTGATTCCGGTGACGAAGGCAGTCAGGCCGGTGGACAACATGATTCCGCCGACGATCTTCTTCTGCGACGGCTTGGCGTTGCGGTAGATCGCGAATGCCGCAGCGGGGAGGGCGAACATCATGATCGGGAAGAATCCGGTCATGAACACTCCGGCGGACGGGTCGCCGGCGAAGAACCGGTTCAGATCGCCGCGGACCAATTGACCGCTTGCATCCTGGTAGTCCCCCACCAGGAACCAGACGACGGAGTTCAGAATGTGGTGCAGCCCGGTGGGAATGAGCATGCGGTTGGCGAAGCCGTAGATTCCGCTGCCCACCACACTGTGGTCGGCGACGGTGTTGCCCACCCATTGTAGAGCGCTGTAGAAGAGTGGGTACACGAACGACATGATCACGGCGACGACGAGTCCGGTGATCGCCGTCATGATCGGCACCAGACGACGGCCGCTGAAGAAGCCGAGATAGTCCGGCAGCTTCTGGCGATAGAAACGCTGCCAGAGAATTGCCGAGAGCAGTCCGATGACGATTCCTGCCAACACGCCGTAGTCGATCACGGCCGGGTCACCGTTGGCATCGACCTCTCCGTCGAGCACGACCGGCGACATTGCCGTGAAGACGCCGTTCATCACCATGTAGCCGACCACCGCTGCGAGCGCGGTCGAACCATCGGACTTCTTGGCCCAGCCGATGGCGATACCGACCGCGAAGATGAGGGGAAGCCAGGTGAAAACCGACTGACCGGCGGCGGAGATGACCGCAGCAGTGGTCTCCAGTGCGCTGAATCTCCCCAGCAGGTCGTCCTGACCGAGCCGCAGGAGAATTCCGGCGGCAGGCAGAACAGCGATCGGCAGCATGAGGCTGCGACCGAACCGCTGCAGCCCGGCCAATGATCGTGATTCCTTCTTCGGCTCGGTATCGATCGAGTCCGTCTTCTTCGGGGTCATGGCGACCTTCTCTTCGAGGCTGGTCCTTCGAGGGCGATTTCGCTGTTGTGACCGGATGCCATCAGGGGTACTGTCCGGTCATTACCAGTTGTAGTTTGGCCAGGTGGCAGGCTCGTGTCAACCCGGCCGTGTGATCCACCCGACAGATACAAGCCGACAGAAAGCGAGAATCCACATGTCCAAAGCGGACGCGATCGTCGAAGGCCTCGGCGGTGCCGACAACATCGTCGAGATCGAAGCGTGCATCACTCGGCTGCGCACCGAGGTGAAGGACGGGTCGTTGGTGAACGAGGCGGCGCTCAAGGCGGCAGGTGCCCACGGCGTATTTCACAAGGGAACCGCCGTTCAGGTCATCGTCGGTCCCGAAGCGGACACGCTCGCCGAAGACATCGGCGACATCCTGTGAGCACAAGGACGATCCTCAGCCCGGTTGCCGGGCAGGTCATCTCGCTCGCCGACGTGCCCGACCCGGTGTTCTCGGCGCAGATGGTCGGCTCCGGTGTCGCGCTACGCCCGGCTCCGAGCGACGGGTCCGTCGAGGTTCGTTCACCGGTCGCGGGCACGATTCTCAAACTTCACCCGCACGCGTTCGTCGTCTTCACCGAGGACAAGGCGGGCGTGTTGGTGCACATCGGCATCGACACCGTGAAGATGAAGGGCGCGGGCTTCGAACTCGTTGCAGCAGAGGGCGATCGAGTCGAGGCCGGCGACCTCGTCGTCACCTACGATCCCGCAGCGATCGCGGCGGCGGGCTACTCGGATGTCGTTCCGGTGGTGTTGATGGATTCGAAGCCGGATTCGGTCACGAGTGCGAGCATCGACGACACCGTGGCAGTGGGCGACCTTCTGTTCGAGCTGCCCTGATCTCACCGACGCTGCGGGGTGCGTCGCCCGCCTTCGACTTCCATCGACAGTTGATACCGATCGCAGCGGTACCAGCTCTCGGTATGTTCGAGCGGCTCGTCGCCGCTGAAGGAGACACGGTCGAAGTACAGCACGGGGGCACCGCGCTTGGTGCCGAGCAGGGTGGCGGTATCACTGTCTGCTGCAGTGGCTTTGACGGTCTGCTCGGCCCGGTCGATGGTCAATCCGTAATGGATCTGCACGGCCTCGTACACCGATTTGCTCAGGTCGTGCTCGATGAAGCCGGGGAGCAGGGAAGCCCGGTACCACGCATCGTCGACGCTGACCGGTTCGGCGTCGGCCAGTCGTAGACGCTTGACGTGGTAGGTCTGTTCTCCGTCGGCCAGGCCGAGGGCGCGAGTCGTTGCCGCCGAAGGGCTTTCGAGCCGTGCGAACAGCACCACCGTGGTAGGCGTCAATCCTTGCGCGCGCATCTCCTCCGAGAACGACGCCAGGTGCAAACGAGACTGCACGGTGCGACTGGCCACGAACGTGCCCTTGCCACGCACCCGAACCAGGTGTCCGTCGTTGACGAGCTGGCCGATGGCCTCGCGGACGGTGATGCGGCTGACGCCGTAGTCCTCCATCAGTTTTCGCTCGCTGGGCATCAGATCGCCGGGCTGCAACTCCTTGGTGCAGCGGTGCAACAGAATCGCGCGAAGCTGTTCGTGCTTCGGAACCTGACTGTCCCTCAGATGTACGGGCATCACCACTGCGCCGGCCTTTCCGTCACTCGCCGACCCAGCGGTACGGACTGGTCCGGTCCAACCCAAAGACTACGTCACGTCGACCGTGCCCCGACAGCGTTCGGCCACCGACTCGGAGCGCCGACCCGGCTCGACGGGAAACGACGCGACAGGCGACGGCCCACAGTGCATCATCGTCAGTCGTGACCACTGCCGACGCCGCCGACAGACCGACGCCGCTCTCGACCCCCATCAGCGCGGGAATCGTGGCCTCACTGGTCGGCTTCACCAGCTCGTTCGCCGTCGTGCTGACGGGCCTGCGGGCGGTAGGGGCCAGCCCGACCGAGGCGGCCTCCGGATTGCTGGCGCTGTGTGTCACCCAGGCCGTGGGCATGATGTGGCTCGCGCGCAGATACAGACAGCCCATCACGCTGGCGTGGTCGACGCCGGGCGCTGCGCTGCTCGCCGGAACCGGCATGGTGGTCGGAGGGTGGCCCGCCGCAGTGGGTTCGTTCGTCACTGTTGGGGTGCTGATCGTCCTGACCGGCCTGTGGCCACGACTCGGCGCCGCGGTCTCGAAGATCCCGATACCACTCGCTCAGGCGATGTTGGCCGGAGTGCTGCTACCGCTGTGCGCGGCACCGGTCGTTGCATTTGCCGACTCACCCGCCCGGATAGCTCCGGTGGTACTCGTCTGGCTCCTGGTACTTCGATTCAACGCGCGATGGGCGGTTCCCGCTGCGTTCCTCGCGGCGGCTGCAGTCATCGCAGCGGACTTGATCGGCGGCGGCACACCCATCGCGGCATCCGATCTGATTCCTCGGATCGACTGGACGATTCCGCACTGGACGTGGCAGGCGACCGTCGGTATCGCGGTGCCGCTGTACATCGTCACCATGGCGTCGCAGAACATCCCGGGCACCACCGTCATGGCGTCGTTCGGCTACCGAATTCCTTGGCGTGCGTCGATGACCGTCACCGGAACCGGAACCGTCCTCGGGGCTTTCGCGGGTGGGCACACGATCAACCTCGCCGCGATCAGCGCTGCGCTCGCGGCGAATCCCGGTGCCCATCCGGACCCGAAGCGGCGTTGGGTCGCGGCTTTCTCCGCGGGCTCCTCGTATCTGGTGTTGGCGCTGCTGTCCGCGGCACTGGCAACCCTGGTTGCCGCAGCGCCTGCAGGCGTGGTCGAAACCGTTGCCGGACTTGCCTTGTTGGCAACTCTCGCGGCGTCGTTGTTCGGTGCACTCGAACATGCATCGGACAGGGAGGCGACCGTTCTGACGTTCCTCGTCGCCGCTTCCGGCCTGACATTCGCAGGAATCGGCTCCGCATTCTGGGCACTGGTGGTCGGGCTGGTGGTCCGTGCGATCCTGCGTCGTCGGTCCCCGGCGACGCCCGCTCCCGACGCCACTGGTTAGGGTCACGTTCATGACCGATCAGGTGAACCCAGGGCCGGAGTTGTCGCACGCATCGGACTTTCCGGCTCTGTGGCCCGTGACGACGCGATGGGACGACAACGACCACTACGGCCACGTCAACAACGTCACCTACTACGCGTATTTCGATACCGCCGTCAACGGTTGGTTGATGGAGACGACGGGACTCGATATCCGGACACTGCCGGCGATCGGAGTCGTCGCCGAAACCTCGTGCCGCTACCTGTCCGAGCTGAGCTTTCCGGATCGCCTTCAGGTGGGCTTGGCCGTCGAGAAGCTGGGCACACGAAGCATCGTGTACTCGCTCGGGTTGTTCCGCGAGGCCGGCGACGATGCGTTGGAGTTGGCGGCGAGGGGTCGATTCGTACACGTGTACGTCGATGGGGTCACCCGTAAGCCGGTGGCGATTCCGCCCGAAATCGAGAGCGCAGCGCGCACTTTGGTGATCGGGACCGCGTCGAGCTGACCGACTAGAGGCCGATCTCGTCGGCCGTACGCAATGCCCTGGTGACGATGTCGTCGATGAGCGTCGTGGTCGGCCCGCCTGCCACGGCCCGGTTTCGCGAGTCGGCTTCCATCCGCCGCATGACGCCTTCGGCGATGATCGAGAGCTTCCACAGCGCCAACACCTGCCAGAATCCGACGTCGGAGACGTCGCGCCCGGTGTGCTGCGCATACGACTCGACAAGCTCGGCCCTGGTGGGAAAGCCCGGCAGAGTCGACGCCATGAACGGACCGGCGACCCCGTCGTCGGCTTGCGGCCAGTAGGCCAGCAGACCGCCGAGGTCCGCCAACGGATCTCCGAGTGTGCACAGCTCCCAGTCGACGACCGCCGCGACACGGCCGTCTTCGCGGGCCGTGATGACGTTGCTGAGGTGGAAGTCGCCGTGCACCAGGGTCACCTCGTGCTGCGGAGGAATCCCCGCTGCCAATCGAGTTGCCAGCGAATCGATACCGGGTACGTCGCGAGTGCGCGAGGATTGCCACTGCTTCGTCCACCGGGCGAGTTGGCGAGCGGCGTACGGTTTGTGACTGGCCAGATCTGCCAGACCCGCGGAGTCGAGATCGACGCGGTGGATGTCGGACAGCGCCACCGTGAGGCCGAGTCCGATGCGGCGTCGGTGATCGGGGTCGAGTTGTTCGGCTGCCGCCACCGAGTCGACGACGATCCCGTCGACGAAACTCATCAGCACGAGCGGGACCTCGGACACCGAAGGATCCTCGGTGATCGCAATCATCTTCGGAACCGGCACCGCCGTGTTCTGCAGGCCGGACAGAATTCGATGTTCGCGCACGACATCGTGTGCGGAGGCCAGCAGATGCCCCAGTGGTGGACGTCGAAGCACCCAGTTACTGCCACCGGCGTCGCGGACGGCGTAGGTGAGATTGGACTGACCGTTGCCGATCCGCTGGAAGGTGAGGGGCGAGGTTGCGCCTATCCCCAATCCTGCGATCCAGGTCGATACTGCGTCTTCGTCCAGTCCCACTGCGCCCATACAGAACCCTCACTTCGCCGCGCGACACCGTTGTCGACTGCCGTCATCGGAATTCGACCGATAGTAGCGAAGCGGAACCTGCCCTGATGCGAAAGACTCCGGGCCCGGGACGAGTCAGCTGGCGCGCACGAACGCGGGGACCAGATCCGGTGCTGCGGCCGGCACCGCTGCGCCGCGCTTGGCGGCGATTTCGTCCACTTCACCGATCAGCATTGCGACCAGCGTCTCCGGTTGGAACGCCCACACCGAGGAGATGTTGCGCACCTCGGCCGGAGCGAAGAGGCCGCTGTTGGTCAGCGCATCGATCCACTCGGCGACGGCCTCGGCGGTGGGCTCGGGCACCGTGGATCGGTCGAGAGAGTCCGCCTCGAACTCGTTGCAAAAGAAGGCGCGGACCATGTCGAGCTGTCCCTGAGACATTGCGGTCATGTTCTTCTCCTTCGAGTGTCCGGCGTCCGTAGTTGTCGAATACCCCGTGCCGACGGGTTACGACGGGTAGCACGGTCCGTTTCCAGATCGTTATCGTTCGGGCTGTAACGGTCGAATGCGGGTTTCCGATGCGGCTGAAACTACGCCTTTCCGGTGGGTCTCGCCCAGGGTGAACTGGACTATGTGAGTATCGTCACACAGATTTACCCATCCGATCAACGCTTTGCAACGAAGCCATAGTTCGCTTTACGAACTGCTGTGACGGGGAACAATGCGAGTACAAACGCCCAGCTGAGAGGGCCGAGGCCCGACCCGGGGTGCTGTTCGGCACTCGGACATGAGCACCACCGAATCGAATCCACTCCGCTCCGTTGCAGGTCAGAGGATTGTTCGGACGCATGAAAACATGCTCGTGCACCTGCATTTGACGCTGAAACAAACTTCGAGAATTTGACGAGGCGGACTCTGCCCCTCGACGATTCATGGTTCCGCACACGCGACCCGGTGTGATCGAATCGTTACCAGAGCAGTGATCAGCCGGTTCCCAAGTTCCTCACATCCTCCGTTCAGCAGGTTCTGGCACCGTGGCACCCATGCCACCACCGAGCCTGGACTCCGGACCGATTCGCGCGTCGACCGACGCAGAGACGACTGCGCTGCCGTCCAGCACCTCGAGCCGCAGACGCAGGCGAGCCGTCATCGCGCGCTCGGCCGTGTCAGGCGCCTCTGCGGTCCTGCTGCTGATCTTCCTGATGTGGGCACCGCACCTCGCAACCACGACGTCCTGGGAATCGACCCCGGCCGCGGCACTGGCCGCTCATCTACTCGATGCGATCGATGTGACCGCGGTGTTGATCGCCGTAGCCGCGCTCGCCGTCGTGGCGCTGATACGCAAGCTGCCGTACGGAATCGGGGTGGTGATCGCCTGCACCGTCGGTGCCGTCGTGACCAGTGCGATCGCTCGCGAGATCATGGGAGCGTCGATGCCGTCCGCAGACCTTCCTAGCGGTCAACTCGTCGCCGTGGCCTCGCTGCTTGGAGCTGCATCCATGGTGGCGTCCGCGGCGTGGCGGCCCGTGATCCTCGGTCTGGGAACCGTCGCAACACTCGCGGTGGCGGCGGCCGCCCTGATCGTCGGATCCGCGTCCATTACCGGCATCGTGAGCGCCGCATCGATCGTGTTCGTGTGGTGGCCGGCGTGCTCGATCGTCATGCTCTTCTCGCCCGATGCAGCTGCCCGTGAAGCGCGCAACCCGATCGATACGGCCGCTCTGGCCGTTCGACGCAAGACGGGGCGCTCCCGGTGACGAACAACCGGAGCGCCCCATCGGTACTGCTGACTGCCCGTGACTAGAGAGCCTTGAGCTCCTCGGTCACCTCCGAAACCGATTTCTTCGCGTCGCCGAACAGCATCGAGGTTCCCTCGGCGAAGAACAACGGGTTCTCGATGCCTGCGAATCCGGACGACATCGACCGCTTGAGAACGATGACCGACTTCGACTGATCGACGTTCAGGATCGGCATCCCGTGAATCGGGCTCGACGGATCGTTGCGCGCCGCCGGGTTCGTGACGTCGTTCGCGCCGATGACCAACGTGACGTCGGTACGGGCGAACTCGTCGTTGATGTCGTCCATCTCCTTCATCGCGTCGTATGCGACGTCGGCTTCGGCAAGGAGCACGTTCATGTGCCCGGGCATGCGACCGGCGACGGGGTGAATGGCGTATTTGACCTCGACGCCTTTCGATTCCAGCAGCTTGGCCATGTCCTTGACCGCGTGCTGCGCCTGCGCAACGGCGAGGCCGTATCCGGGAACGACGATGACCTGGTTGGCGTACGCCATCTGGATAGCAGCGTCGGCTGCGGAGGTGGCCTTCGCCGTTCCGCCGCCTGCACCCGCAGGACCTGCAGCAGCGTCGCCCCCGCCGAATCCACCGGCGACGATCGCCGGAATGGAACGGTTCATGGCCTTGGCCATCAGGTTGGTCAGGATCGTGCCGGACGCGCCGACGATCATGCCGGCGACGATCATCGCAGTGTTGTTGAGCGCCAGGCCTGCGGCCGCCGCAGACAGACCGGTCAGAGCGTTGAGCAGCGAGATGACGACCGGCATGTCTGCGCCGCCGATGGGCAGCACGACCGTCAGACCGAGAATTCCGGCGAGTACGAGAACCGCTACGATCCACCACTGCGACACCCCGCCGCCCGGAGTGGCGTTGATGCCGATGACCACGGCGGCGCCCACAGCACCGATCAGCAGCAGAGCATTGAGCGGCTGCTGCAACTTGCCGATGGTGATGGGCGAGCCGGGCAGGGTCTCCTGCAGCTTGAGGAACGCGATCAGCGATCCCCAGAACGAGATCGACCCGATGATGGCCGCGAACAGCGACCCGATGACGATGTGGACCGTCGGCGATTCACCGTGCTTGAAGTTCGAGAATCCCGACGTGTCGAGGAATTCCGCCCACGCGATCAGCGCAACCGTTCCACCGCCGACGCCGTTGAACAGGGCCACCAACTGTGGCATCGCGGTCATCTTCACTCGGCGAGCAGGCGGGATACCGAGCGCGACGCCGACGACCAGGCCGACGACGATCAGAATCCAGTTTTCGGTATCGCGAACAGAGATCAACGTCGCCACGACGGCGAGGAACATGCCGACAGCGGCGATCTGGTTGCCACGCACGGCTGTCTTCGGTCCGGTCAGACCCATCAGTCCGTAGATGAACATGCCGAAGGCGACGATGTAGAGAATGTTGACGAGATTGTCCATCAGGAGTCAGCACCCTTCGTGGCCTTGGCGGGAACGGGCTTGGACTTGAACATGCCGAGCATGCGGTCGGTGACCACGAATCCACCGATGACGTTGACCGTTCCGAACACGAGAGCGACGAACAGGATGACCTGCAGGCCGATGGACGGATCCTCGACCTTGCCGAGCACCACCAGGGCACCGAGCACGACGATGCCGTGGATGGCATTGGTTCCCGACATCAACGGGGTGTGCAAGGTGTTGGGCACCTTGGAGATCACCGCGAAGCCGACGAACCCGGACAGCACCAGGATCGCGATGTTCGCGAGCAGCGGGGTGTACATCAGTTCTCCTTCTCACGTGTCACGCAGGCACCGGCGAGAACCTCGTCCGAGAAATCCGGAGCGAGCTTGCCGTCGACCAACATGAGTTCGAGCAATGCCGAGATGTTCTTCGAGTACAGCTCGCTGGCGTGCTCGGGCATCGAGGCCGGCAGGTTCAACGGGGAGCAGATGGTGACGTCGTGCTTGACGACGGTCTCGCCGGGCTCGGTGAGTTCACAGTTGCCACCGGTTTCCCCTGCGAGGTCGACCACGACGCTGCCCGGCTTCATGCCCTCGACGGCCGCGGCCGTGACCAATCGCGGGGCAGGGCGTCCGGGAACCAACGCGGTCGTGATGACCACGTCGAATCCCTTGATGGCCTCTTCGAGAGCCTTCTGCTGTTGCACCCGCTCGTCTTCGGTCAGCTCACGCGCGTATCCGCCCTCGCCAGCGGCGTCGATCCCCAGATCCAGCCACTGCGCGCCGACGGATCGAACCTGATCTGCCACCTCCGGACGCACGTCGTATCCGGTGGGGCGGCCGCCGAGACGCTTCGCGGTGGCGAGCGCCTGCAGACCTGCCACGCCGACGCCCAGCACCAGCACGGTAGCGGGCTTGACGGTGCCCGCAGCGGTGGTGAGCATCGGGAAGAACCGGGTGGACTCCGACGCTGCCAACAGCACGGCCTTGTAGCCGGCGACGTTGGCCTGAGAGGACAGTGCGTCCATCACCTGCGCCCGTGAGATCCGCGGGATCGCCTCGACGGCGAAAGCCTGTACTCCGGCCGCCTTCAACGCCCCGATGCTGTTCTCCGCGTTGCGCGGTGCCAGAAATCCGATGAGCGTCGAACCCGACGTCAGCTTGGCGATCTCGGCGTCGGACGGCGGCGCGACCTTCACCACGACGTCGGCCGACCATGGATCACCGATGGTCGCTCCGGCGGCGACGTACAACTCGTCGGGAATCAGAGCGCCGAGACCGGCGCCGGACTCGACGACGATCTCGACGCCCTTGCCCGCCAGGGAGGCAACGATCTTGGGCACCAGAGCGACACGACGTTCGCCCTCCCCCGATTCCCGAACCACACCGACGACAGTCGTGGATCCCGAACCCTTCTCAGTGCTCTGCGATGTATCCAAATCTCCGTCTTCCTGCGTTGAATGGTGTCCACGAATCGACCAACGGCTCCGAGCCTGCGACGAGCGGACGAACCCATGCGACAAGGCACAAGGTCCCTGATAGTAGCCAGAGGAGACAGACCGCGGGTAGCCCGGAACACAGTCCGATTCGTTCTGAATCGAGTCCGTTTCGACATTCCTCGGCCACGGGGAGCGCAATTGTGATGCGCGCCATATGGGTCTATCGGTGATGAACGGACCCTACAGTGACAACCGTGGAACCTTGCATCTTCTGTGCCATCGTCGCGGGCGACGCTCCCGCGCATCGCGTGTTCGAGAACGACCATGCTGTCGCGTTTCTCGACATTCGGCCGGTCACTCGCGGCCACCTGCTCGTCGTTCCGCGCGAGCACGCCACCGATCTGAATGCGACCCACCCGGACGCGGCCGCAGACGTGTTTCGCGTCGGGCACACGCTGGCGCGCGCGGTCCGGCACTCGGACCTGCGCGCCGACGGAGCCAATCTCGTGATCAACGACGGTAAGGCCGCATTTCAGACGGTCTTCCACCTGCATCTGCACGTGGTGCCTCGTTGGCATCGGGACCGCTTCCGGTTCGCGGCCGGCTTCGTGACACGTCGTCTGAGTGAGCCCGAGCGTGTCGCGGACGCCGTTCGTGTCGGGTTGGCCCGGCTCGATGGCGAACCGACGGCATGAAGCTGTTCCTGTCGTCGTACCGATTCGGTGGCCACTCCGACGCTTTCGTCGAGCTCACCGGCCCACCGTCCGATCTCGCCGTGATTGCGAACGCATCGGACGCGTGGCCGCGCGCCGCTCGCGAATCCTCGCTCACAAGCGAGTTCGTTCCGCTGCGGGCGCTCGGGTATCGGCCTGCCGAGCTGGATCTGCGCGAGTACGTGGGTCGGTCCGCTGCTCTCGAGCGCGCCCTCGACGACTTCGGCGCGGTGTGGGTTCGCGGGGGCAATACGTTCGTCCTGCGCGCTCAACTCGCCCGCTCGGGCGCAGACGAGGTCATCGCCGAGCGTGTTCGGCGAGGATCGATCGTGTACGGCGGATACAGCGCGGGCGCGTGTGTTGCCGCACCGTCGTTGATCGGCGTCGAGGACGCGGACGACCCCGGCGAGGTTCGGCCCGCGACAGGTATCGATCCGGTGTGGACCGGACTGGGCCTGGTCGGTTTCTCGATCGTCCCGCACCTGAATTCCGTTCTGGACGAGAATGATTCAGGGCATGCAACGATGCAGCGCCTGCGCAGGGACGGCATCGACTGCCGTGGGTTGACCGACGAACAGGCCATCGTCGTCGATGCGTCGGGAACGCGTGTGCTCGGTAGTTGACCGTCCTTCGGCCCGGGCGAGTCTTCAGCCCAGGCGAGCAAGTGGAGCGAGTCGGTCCAGCGAGGACCACGCCAGCGAGCACCGTCTGGCGGTCATTTCGTCCGCATCGAGTACCAGCATGTCGAACAACTGGCGAGGGGCCTGATGCCACGAGTCGGCAATCTGCGCGATGGCTGCTCGATCGAAGAGCCCCGATTGTGTCAACGCCTGAACCCACTCGTCGATCTCGCCTCGGTGAATGCGCTCGATGGTGTCGTATTCGATTCCGCCCCCGAGAAATTCGTACGAGAACATCGCGGCCACGTAGTTCCAGGAGTCACTTCCGGGATCGATCATGGTGCAGCCTCCTTGTCGACTCGCACCGCGTGGAGTGCGAGGTTCGCTGCGCTGGACGCTAGCGTGGCGAACTACAAATTTACGTGTCGACGACGCATCGATCTGGTAACGCCTGAGGCTGGTGTTACTGATGTGACTCTCTTCCATCAAACGCTCACCCTCTCCCCGACAGGGTGGGTAAAGTCCGAGTTCGTGCGCACTCGAGCCGTTGCAGCCTTGATCGCTGCGGTCGCATTCGGGCTGGTCGGATGCTCGAACACGCCGGCCACCGAGGCCGGTCCGGATACGTCCGAGACGGCCGACCGGCCCATCACCGAAGAACTCTTCGTCGGTGAATGCGGCTCGATGGACGACGCCGAAGTGCAGGAACTCACGGCCGTATCCGACCTGACGGCGGTGTCCGAGAACGCCATTCGTTGCCGCTGGGAATCCGCGAGCGGCGCGTACGCGATGTTCACCTGGTACCGCGGCAGCCCCATCGACCGAGAGAGTACCGTGGCCGAGGCCGTCGGTCGCACCATCGAGCGCATCGATGTGGACGGTCACCCTGGATTCACCGCCGCGGCGTCGGGAGCGTCGTGCGAGGCCGGAGTCGAGAACGGAGACGGCTTCGTGCACTGGTCCGTCAACTTCGTGGTCGACGGCCCCCGCGATTCCTGCGACGTCGTCGAGGATCTGGCCAGAACCACGATCTCGAAGGCGAAGTAGCCCGATGTCGACATTCCGCTCCGCCGATTCCACCCGCCGCGTCGTCGCCGCTGTCCTCGTCACTGCGGCCGTCGGTACCGGATGCACCACCACCGTGACCGGTACGGCCGTGCCCGCTCGATCCGGCGGCAGTGGGCAGTTCGACAAGCTGCTCGAGGAGTGCATCGCCGTCCCCGATCCCACCATCGCCGAAACAGTGGGTGCCGACCTCGTCGAGCAGTACTTCTACGGTGCAGTGTGCATGTGGACCGGCATCGGCGGCGGCGGACTCATCGATGTGACTTTCGCCTGGTTCGAGAACGATGCACTACCGCGCGAGCGAGACCTGGCCGATCGGCTCGGCTACGCGACCGAAGACGTCGCCGTTGCCGGCACCACGGCGTTCCTGTCACGACGGCCGGACGATCCGTCGTCGTGCGGAATCAGCGCGGCGTACTCGGGTGTCATCACTTGGTGGGTGCAGTACCGAGGCGCCAGTCCGGCCGACCCGTGCGCCGCCGCCACCGAACTCGCAGAACTGACGCTGCAACGCAATCAGTGACCGAGCGCCGACCGGCCCCGACTCCACCGCACACGCGGCCGTGACACACTCGAGTGGCGACGGTCACAACTTCGATGTGAGGAGACCGAGATGTCGGTGACGACCGATACAGATGCCCGCCTGAGCGAGCTCGAATCCCTGCTGTCACCCGGCGCGGTGGTCACCGACCCGGACATCACCGAGGGCTACCGCCGCGACTGGGCGAAGGATCCCGACGCCGGCACCCCACTGGCCGTCGTGCGCGCACAATCCACCGAGGACGTTCGTGCCGTCATGCGGTGGGCCACCGAGCACAACGTGGCGGTCGTCCCACGCGGCGCCGGGTCGGGCCTGTCCGGTGGTGCCACCGCCGTGGACGGCGGAATCGTGCTCACCACCGAGTTGATGCGTGAGATCACCGTCGACCCGGTGACCCGCATCGCCGTTGTACAACCCGGGCTGCTCAACGTCGAGGTCAAGAAGGCCGTCGCAGAACACGGCCTCTGGTACCCACCGGACCCGTCCTCGTTCGAGATGTGCTCCATCGGAGGCAATGCGGCCACCAATGCGGGCGGCCTGTGCTGTGTGAAGTACGGCGTCACCACCGATTACGTTCTCGGTCTCGAGGTCGTCCTGGCCGACGGTACCGCCGTCCGACTGGGTGGGCCACGCATGAAAGACGTTGCGGGACTGTCCCTTGCGAAGCTGTTCGTCGGCTCCGAGGGCACGCTGGGCATCATCACCGAGATCACTCTTCGATTGATTCCGGCGCAACCACCCGCCAGTACGGTGGTCGCGTCGTTCGCGTCGGTGCACGACGCGACCGCCGCCATTCTGGCCATCACCCGAAACCTGCGGCCGTCGATGCTCGAGTTCATGGACCGCGCGTCCATCGGTGCCGTCGAAGATGCCATGAACATGGGACTCGATCGCGAGGCGGCAGCGATGCTCATTGCTCGGTCCGACTCCCCCGGTGCCGACCGAGGTCGCGAGATCGAGATCATGGCGGCCGCGTGCACCGAGGCCGGCGCATCGGATGTCTTCACCACCGACGACCCCGACGAGGGTGAGGCCTTCGCTGCCGCACGGCGATTCGCCATTCCCGCGGTCGAGCGACTCGGCAGCCTGCTGCTCGAGGACGTCGGGGTTCCACTGCCCGCACTGCCGGCCCTCGTCGACGGAATCGCCGAGCTATCCAGGAAATACGACGTGCTGGTGGCGGTCATCGCCCACGCCGGTGACGGCAACACCCACCCCCTGATCGTCTTCGACCCCGAGGACGCCGACATGACACGGCGCGCCAACATCGCCTTCGGCGCGATCATGGATCTGGCGATTTCGTTGGGCGGCACCATCACCGGCGAACACGGCGTCGGTCGCCTCAAGAAGGCCTGGCTGCCCGATCAGGTCGGTGAGGACGTCATGGAACTCACCCGCCGAATCAAGTCGGCACTCGATCCAGCGGGCATCCTCAACCCCGGTGCGGTGCTCTGATCACCCGTCGACGGTGAACCCGTCCGCCACCGTCAACACCTCGTCGAGGATTTCCAGTCCCTGACGAATCTCGTCCTCGGATGTCGTCAGCGGCGGCGCGATCTGGAGGCGATTGCCCGATACGAAGGGCCACAGACCGCGGGACTTCGCCGCTGCGGTCACCGTGCCCATGGCCGCCGCGTCCTTGCCCGACGCGGCGAACGGCACCAGCGGTTCCCTCGTCTGGCCGTCCCTGACCAGTTCGACGGCCCAGAAGAATCCCTTGCCGCGCACCTCGCCCACGCTCGGATGAGATTCGGCCAGCTTGGACAGGCCCGCCCCGAGTACGTCCTCCCCCACATGACGCACGTGCGGAAGAATCTTGTCGCGCTCGAACACTCCGATGGATGCCACGCCCGCGGCGCACCCGAGCACGTGACCGGAGTAGGTCAACCCGCCGGGATAGGGCTTGTGATCGAACTGCGAGGCGATCTTCTCCGAGATGACCACCCCGCCCAGAGGCACGTACCCGGAGTTGACGCCCTTGGCGAACGTGATCAGATCCGGTGTCACATCCCAGGCCTGGCATGCGAACCATTCGCCGATTCGCCCGAACCCGACCATCACTTCGTCGGCGATGTAGACGATTCCGTACTTGTCGCACAGCGCCCGAACGCCGGCCAGATATCCGGGCGGCGGGATCAGCACACCGTTGGTGCCGATGACCGATTCGAGGATCAGTCCGGCGATGTTCTGCGCTCCCTCGAGCACGATGACCTGTTCGAGGTGTGCCAGTGCTGCGGCCGTTTCGTCCTCGGGAGTCGTTGTCCCCCATGGTGACCGGTAGGGATACGGCCCGAAGAACCGGACGACGTCGACGTTGGTGGGTTCGGTGCCCCAACGCCTCGGCTCACCGGTGAGACCGATCGCAACTCCGGTTCCACCGTGGTACGAGCGGTACGCCGCAAGCATCTTCGTGCGTCCGGTGTGCTGTCGCGCCAGCCGCACCGCGTGCTCGACGGCTTCTGCGCCACCGGTCGTGAAGAACACTCGGTCGAGATCACCCGGCGCACGTTCGGCGATCAACGCCGCGAGTTCACTGCGCTTGTTGTTGGCCACGGTCGGAGAGATGGTCGTCAGAACCTGGGCCTGTTCGACGATGGCGGCGACGACGTCAGGGTGCTGATGCCCGAGGTTGACGTTGACCAACTGTGACGAGAAGTCCAGGTATCGCTTGCCCTTGTCGTCCCAGAACCACGATCCCTCCGCACCCTCGACGGTGATCGGATTCAGTTCGGCCTGCGCCGACCAGGAGTAAAACACGTGATCCATCTACTTGCCGCCTTCCTCCAGTGTGACCTCCATCGGAGCGTACGACTCTCCGGTCACGTCCACACCGTCGGCCTTCAACAAATCCAAAGCCTCGGTGACGTACTCGTTGGTGTACGCCTCGGCGTCGGGGTCGGCCGTCAGTACCGTCGATCCCTCGGCATTCCGGGTGGACTTCGCGATGTCGACCGTCTGCTGCCAGGCCGCCTCGTCGATCATTCCGATCCCGTCCGCGGACGGCCAGATCAGTTTGTTGACTTCGTTGACCTGCCACAGCTGATGACTCGCGCCGAGTGTCGAGCCCGCAGCGACGGTGATGTCGCGGCACGTCTCGACGTTGTCGCGGCAGAATATCCAGCCCTTCAACGATGCCGCCAAGAATTTGACGGTCTGCTCCCGGTACGCCTCGTCGGAGAGCTTGTCGGTATTGGCCCAGATCGCGTCCTGCAGCATCGCGACGCCGTCGTCGTTCCAGTTCAGCGACGTGAAATCGTCCTCGGTGTAGAGCGCACCGGTTGCGGGGTTCACGGTCTCGAGCAACTGGGCGTACTCGTTGTAGGACATCGCCTGGGCTGCGGCGATATCTCCGGACAGAAGGCCGTTCATGTCGAACTGCTGCTGCACCAACGTCACGTCGGAGGGACTGACCCCGGCCTTGGTCATACCGGCGAACAGCTCGAATTCGTTGCCGTAGCCCCAGTTTCCGACGGTCTTGCCCTGGAGGTCGGCCGGTGTGGCGATGTTCTGATCCTTGAACGAGACCTGCAATGTGCCCGACTTCTGATAGATCTGGGCCACGTCGGTGATGCCGGCTCCGGCCTCACGGGATGCGAGCGCCTTGGGTACCCACGCGACGGCGTAATCGGCCTGCCCCTGGGCGAGCACGGTTTGCGGAACGATATCCGTTCCACCGTCGAGGATTTCGACGTCCAGCCCCTGTTCCGCATAGAAACCCTGATCGACGGCGGCGAGGTAGCCCGCGAACTGGCCCTGTTTGAACCACTGCAGTTGCAGCTTGATCGTGGTGTTCCCGTCGGCCGCGGTGTCGGTGTCGGTCGTGGTGGTGCTGCAGGCCGAGGCGACCACCGCCAGAGCCATGACGACGGCGAGAAGGGGTCGGGGGGTTCGAGTGATGTTCATATCCATCTTTCCTGGGGACGACGCCGGGACACGAGTTTCTCGAGCAACAGAACAACCACGAAGAAGAGCAAACCGACTGCGATGGCACCCATCACGTAGGCCCACGCCCGGGGGTAGGCCGTGTTCGCCGCGGCGGAGGTGATCCGCGACCCCAAACCGTTCTGCAGTCCACCGAAGTACTCGCAGATGATGGCAGCAATGACAGCATTGGGAGCGGCAACCCGCAACCCGGTGAAGATGTGCGGAACGGCGGATGGGAGGCGAACGATGCGGGTGAACTGCCAACCGCCGACGGCATACGACGTCATCAGGTCGTGGTGCACAGCCGAGACCTGCCGCAGTCCTTTTGCCGCGCTGACGAATACCGGGAAGAACACGACGATGGTCACCACGAGTCGCCGCGGTAGGTCGGTGGTCGAGGAGAACATCGAGTTGAACACCGGCGCAAGAGCGACGATGGGAACGGCTGCGGCACCCGCCGCCAACGGGGTGAGCAGTTCGTCGACGATCCGCAGGCGAACCGCGGCCATTGCTGCGAGGAGACCCAGGACCGAACCTGCAATCAACCCCACGAGAGCATTGGTTCCCGTTGCCAGACTTGCCGATCCGATGTTGCCGAGGTTGCGCACGAATTGCTCGGCGATGGCGCTCGGCGACGGCAGCAGGAACGACGGAACCCCCGCGACGACCGTGAGCAACTGCCACAGTGCGAGCGCCGCCGCGCCGAACACCACCGGTGGCAGCCAGAGCTTCATCGCAGATCCGCACTGCGAACCGCACGGCCGTGCAATGCGTCACGAACCGCGGTGATGGACGCGAAGAACTCCGCCGATTCGCGTGGATCCCCGTTCGCATCGAAACTGTCGATCGTGAGTGCGTCGACGATCCGTCCCGGCCGAGGTGACATGACAACCACCCGATCGGACAGGTACACCGCTTCGGGAATCGAGTGGGTCACGAACACCACTGCTGCGCTGGACTCCTCGGCGATGCGGAGTAGGTCGTTCTGCATCTTCTCACGGGTCATCTCGTCCAGGGCCCCGAACGGTTCGTCCATCAACAACAGTCCAGGCGTTCGAGCCAGCGCCCGTGCGATCGCCACTCGTTGCTGCATCCCACCGGACAGCTGGCTGGGAAATTTCTCTGCGAAATCGGTGAGTCCGACGAGGTTCAGCAACTCGCGAACCCGTTCTGCCCGCTGGCGTTTGGGAACCTTGTGCAGTTCCAGCGGCAATGCGACGTTCGATTGCACTGTGCGCCAATCGAGCAGCCCTGCCTGTTGAAAGGCGATGCCGTACTTCTGTTCGACGCGGGCTCGGCGAGCAGACAGGCCGAACACCGATACCGAACCGGACGTCGGTTGCTCGAGATCGGCCACGATGCGGAGCAACGTCGACTTACCGCACCCCGAAGGCCCGATCAGCGAGACGAATTCACCGGGGGCGATCGCGAGCGATACATCCTCCAGCGCAGTCACTCCCCCGTCGAACGTCTTCCCCACGCCCTCGACGAGTACCGCATGCTCGGTCATGACCGATCCTTTCGACCGGGCGAGCGGCCCGCATAACGGCCGAGCGCGATATCGAGCAGCGATACCAGTGCGGTCACCACCAACCCGAGCACCGCTGCGCCGAGAACAGCGGCGTACAGGCGGGACGCGTCTCCAGTTGCCTGCTGCGAGAACACGATGATCTGCCTACCGATACCGCCGGTCGTTCCGGTGGAGATTTCGGCGACCACGGCACCGATCACGGCGGCGGCAGCAGCCAGACGCAGCGCCGGAATCAGATGCGGCACAGAGGCGGGCAGGCGAAGTCGAACGAGGGTGCTCCACCATCCGGCCGCGTAACTGTGCATCAGATCGAGTGCTGCCCGATCGGGTGCACGCAGGCCGCGCAGCATTCCCACCGCCACCGGGAAGAAGGCGAGATACGACGCGATGACGGTGATGCTCATCCACGGCTGCCAGGCGTAACCGCCGATGGCGATCTTCCCGCCCCAGCCCGCGACGAGCGGTGCCAACGCGATCAGCGGAACCGTCTGCGAGACGATCACATACGGCGACACGGACCGCTCGACCCACACGAACCGTTGCATCGTCACGGCCAGCAACAGCCCGACCACCGTCCCCAGCGCGAACCCGAGTACGGCGAGCCCGAACGTGAACAGTCCACTGGACACGATCGCGGCACCGACACTGCGAGCGCCGGCGACGTTCACCTCGGGCTCGGTCAGCGCCGCCAACACCGACCACACGTGCGGTAGTGCACCGTCGTCGGTGCGCGGCAGCACCCGCACTCCGGCGACACTCACCCCGTTCTCGGGGACGAGCACTTTCACCAGCTCCCAGACCGCCAGCAACGAGCCGACGGCCACCACTGCCATCACCGGACGCCGCACTCCTCGATTCGCACCGGCGGAAGTGGGTGCCACCACCGCAGCCTGATCGAGCAGACTCGTCACGACGTTGCCGTCACGCTCGGGCGGATCTGCGGAATGATGCTCTCTCCGTAGGCCTCGAGTGTCGCGGCCTTGGCGTCGTGCTGCAGGTACACCGAGAACTGGTCGACGCCGAGTGTTTCCAGCTCTTTCAGCTTGGCGATGTGATCGGCCGGGGTGCCCAGTAGGCAGAACCTGTCGATCACTTCGTTCGGAACGAATTCTGCGTGCGAGTTTCCTGCTCGACCGTGCTCGTTGTAGTCGTACCCTTTGCGCGCTGCGATGTAGTCGGTGAGAGCCTGCGGAACACCACCGCCATCGCCGCCGTATCGCGAGACGATATCGGCGACGTGGTTGCCGACCATCCCGCCGAACCAACGACACTGATCTCGGGCGTGTTCGAGCCCTGCGTCGGTACCGTCGGTCACGTAGGCGGGAGCTGCAACGCAGATCGAGATCGAATCCGGGTCGCGACCCGCCTGCTCGGCCGCAGCGCGGACCCGACCGATCGTCCAGGCCGCGATATCGGGATCGGCCAGCTGCAGAATGAACCCGTCCGCCACCTGACCGGTGAGCTCGAGGGCTTTGGGTCCGTACGCCGCAACCCATACCTCGAGCCGGGACCGCTCCGCCCACGGGAACTGCACCGTCGTCTCACCGACCCGGGCGCTCCGCCCGTTGGCCAGGTTACGGATCACCTCTATCGATTCCCGCAGCGTTGCAAGGGTTGTCGGCTTGCCGCCGAGGGCACGGACGGCCGAATCACCGCGGCCGATGCCGCAGACGGTCCGATTGCCGAACATGTCGTTGAGCGTCGCGAACGTCGATGCCGTCACCGTCCAGTCGCGGGTGGCGGGATTGGTGACCATCGGGCCAACGGTCACCCGCCTCGTCGCGGCCAGAATTTGGCTGTAGATGACGTACGGTTCCTGCCACAGCAGGTGCGAATCGAACGTCCACACATGCGAGAAACCATGTGTCTCTGCCTGTCTGGCCAGGTCGACAACACGGGACGCCGGCGGATTGCACTGGAGCACTACCCCGATGTCCATGGCTCAGATCAGATTCTGAGACAAGTCGCGTCGGACGAATCGGCCGTGTCCCGCAGTGCCGGAATAGGATCCACCGTCGACGATGATCCGGCCACGCGAGATCACGGTATCGACATGCCCGTCGATCTCGAAACCCTCGTACGCCGAATAGTCCATGTTCATGTGGTGGGTCTTGTCGACGCCGATGCTGGTGTGTCCGTTCGGGTCGTAGATCACGATGTCCGCGTCGGCACCCGGAGTGATGACGCCTTTCCTCGGATACATCCCGAACATCCTGGCCGGAGTGGTGCAGCAGACATCGACCCACTTCTCCAGCGTGATCTTGCCGCTCTTGACTCCCTGGAACATCAGATCGATGCGGTGTTCCACCGAACCGATCCCGTTGGGAATCCTGGAGAAATCGCCGACACCCATCTCCTTCTGGTCCTTCATACAGAACGGGCAGTGATCGGTACTGACGGTCGACACGTCACCGGTGCGCAGGTACCGCCACAACTCGTCTTGATGTCCCTCGGCTCGCGACCGCAGTGGCGTCGAGCAGACCCATTTGGCACCTTCGAAGCCCGGTGCACCGAGTTGTTCCTCGAGCGAGAGATAGAGGTACTGCGGACATGTCTCGGCAAACACGTTCTGCCCGTTGCCCCGGGCCTGCGCGATCTGTTCCAGAGCCTGCTTGGCCGAGACGTGCACGACGTAGAGCGGTGCACCGGTGACGTCGGCCAACATGATGGCTCGATGCGTCGCCTCCTCCTCGAGCTGCCACGGCCGCGACGTGCCGTGGAAGTACGGGGCCGTGTCTCCACGCGCGATCGATTGAGCGACGAGTACATCGATCGCGATGCCGTTCTCCGCGTGCATCATCAGCAGTGCACCCGTTTCGGCGGCGGACTGCATCGCGCGCAGGATCTTGCCGTCGTCGGAGTAGAACACGCCCGGATAGGCCATGAACAGCTTGAAGCTGGTGACGCCCTCGGATACCAACTCGCTCATGGCTTTCAGCGAATCGTCGGTGACATCGCCGATGATCTGATGAAAGCCGTAATCGACAGCGCATTGCCCCGCGGCCTTGTCGTGCCATTGCGCGAGAGTGTCCTGGACGCGCTGTTCGGGTGTCTGAATCGCGAAGTCCACGATCGTCGTCGTGCCACCCCAAGCGGCTGCGCGCGTTCCGGTTTCGAAGGTGTCGGAGGCGAACGTACCGCCGAACGGCATCTCCATGTGCGTGTGTCCGTCGACCCCACCGGGAATGACGTATTTGCCGGTCGCGTCGACGACGACGTCCGCCGAGGTCTTCAGGTCCGCGGCCAGGGAGACCGATCCTGGTGCCAGCACGGCGACGATGCTCTCACCGTCGATGAGCACATCCAATTCCTGTGCGCCGGTGGTGGATACCACGGTTCCGCCGTGCACGAAGGTGGTGGCCATCAGGGTTGCACCAGCGGTCCGTATGCGTCGGGCCTGCGGTCACGATAGAAGGCCCACCGGTCGCGTACCACCTTGAGCAGGTCCATGTCGAGGTCACGCACGATTATTTCGGGTTCCGTATCCGACGCCACTTCGCCGACGAATTTACCTTCGGGGTCCACGAAATAGCTGGTCCCGTAGAAGTCGTCGTCACCGTATTCGGATTCGATTCCGACTCGATTGATCGCGCCCACGTAGTACTCGTTGGCGACGGCCGAAGCGGGCTGTTCGAGCTTCCACAGATAGTTCGACAATCCACGCGAGGTAGCCGACGGATTGAAGACGATTTCGGCACCGGCAAGACCGAGCGCCCGCCAACCTTCCGGAAAATGCCTGTCGTAGCAGATGTAGACACCGATACGCCCGACCGCGGTGTCGAACACCGGCCACCCCAGATTGCCGGGGCGAAAGTAGAACTTCTCCCAGAATCCGTTCACGTGGGGGATGTGGTGTTTTCGATACTTGCCGAGATAGGTGCCGTCGGCGTCCACCACGGCAGCGGTGTTGTACAGAAGTCCGGGCTGTTCCTGCTCGTACACGGGCAGAATCATCACGATGCCGAGTTCTTTGGCCAACGCGGCGAAACGGTCGACGGTAGGCCCAGGTACCGATTCGGCATATTCGTAGAATTTCGCGTCCTGCAATTGGCAGAAGTACGGACCGTAGAAAAGTTCTTGGAAGCAGACGACTTTCGCGCCCTGCTCGGCGGCGGACCGAGCAAACCCCTCGTGTGCCGCGATCATCGATTCTTTGTCACCGGTCCACTTGCTTTGGACCAGAGCAGCTCGAACTGTGGACATCATTGGCACTCCATCTCTCGCTGGCTTGCACCCTCGAGAATATTTTGCGCCGTGTTACGGGGTCGTTCGGCCGGTTTCGTATGTATTAATCGTCGGGACTGTTTTCACGAGTGTGGAAGGAGTGCGCGCACGGCGTCGATGGAGTCCGCGGTGGCGAGGTCCTTGTCGGGGCGATACCGCAGTACTCGCGCGAATCGCAGGGCCACGCCGCCCGGGTAGCGCGGGCTGACCTGCACACCGTCGAGTTCGATTTCGACGATCAGTTCGGGACGCAGGTACACCGTGTGCTCGTCGCGTTCGCGCTCGTGTTTCGGGAATTCGTCGGTCTGCCACTGCAACAGAACGTCGGTCAGGCCCTTGAATGTCTTACCGACCATGATCGGGTCACCGCCGTCGGGATTGCGAGCTCCGAGGTGCAGGTTGGACAGGTAACCGGTGCGACGCCCGTATCCCCACTCGGCTCCGAGGACGACGAGGTCGAGCGTGTGTTCGGGTTTGACCTTCTGCCAGCTCTTTCCGCGGCGGCCTGCGGCGTACGGCGCACCGAGCGCTTTGAGCATGACCCCTTCGTGCCCGGCGTCGAGTGCAGCGTCGAAGTGGGCCGCTGCTGCGTCCGCATCGGGCCGAACGGCACTCGGAATTCGGTGCCCCGGCGCTACCCGGTCCAGTGCGGCGAGGCGCTGCTCCAGCGGGGCATCGAGCAGGTCCACGCCGTCGAGGTGCAGGCAGTCGAAGAAGTAGGGCTGCAGCAGCAGCTCGTGTGCACTCTCGGCACCGAACCGACTCATCGTTTCCTGGAACGGCCTGGGCCGTCCGCTGTCTTCGAGCGCGAGGGTCTCCCCGTCCAGGACCACCGAATCGCACGGCAGCTCGAGAACCAGTTCCACCAGCTCGGGCACACTCGCAGTGATGTCGCGCAGGGTTCGCGTGTAGATGCTCACGTCGGTTCCGGAGCGGTGCACCTGAATTCGCGCACCATCGAGCTTGTATTCGACGGTGAGGTCGCCGGACAACTGTTCCCAGGCAGCGTGTAGAGACTCCGCGGGAGAGGCAAGCATCGGACGGACCGGGCGACCGACCTCGAGCCGGAATGCATCCAACGCCTCGACGCCACCGGTGATGGCGGCATTGGCCGTCGCAGGCAAACGACCCGAGAGCATGAATGCGCGACGCACCGGTGCCTGCGGCAGGTTCGTGGCCGCGGCAACAGCGTCGACCATGATTCCTTCGAGCGCGCCCTGACGCAGCTCGCCGGTGACGAGCCGGATCAAAAACCGACGCTCCTCGGCTGTGCTGCGCGAGAACAGGTCGGTCAGTATCGCTACCCGCCGAGCAGCAGAACCGGCCCCCGACGTCGCCGCGACCGAAGATATCGCCTCGTCCACCTCGGCAACCGTCAGCGTCGAGTCGGCAGCGGCCGCCACGTCGAGATCGGCCAGGGTGCGCCAGCCGACTCCTATCCGCCCCTGCGGCAATTCCCCCGACAGCCACGACACAGCGGGCTCGATGTCGTCGGTCTCGGCCTCGGCGAGCAGGGCAGCGATCTGCCCGATCTTGATCTTGCGCGAACGCGTCGCCGATACTGCGCGGGACGTTTCGACGATCTTCGACATCAACACACATCGAACATAACCGCCCCCACCGACAGACTCGCCTGATCAGGTCATTCCGCAGGCTCCACTCCCGCGCGCTGACATCCAATTGTTACCGGTGTGACTCGAGCGACCACTGTTCTTGCTGTTACGTTCGATTCATGTCAGCCACGTCCGTGCGACAGAACGCGCAGGAGTGGAGCCTGCGGAACGACTCCGTTGCATGGACGACGTGTCAGCTGAACCCGAGAACGCGGTCGCCCCACGCCGCGCGCATGTCACCGTCGGGGTCGTCGACGAGAGTGTCGGATGCATCGATCACCAGCGTCCAGCGCGTCTTCTCGGTGTACGGAGCCCAATGCTTGGACGCATCGAGCGCGGCGGGGACACCGTACCGCGCGAAAGCGAGCCAGCGTCTCTGCATCCGCGCGGACACCGCCATTGCGGGCTTTCGGCCACCGAGCCAGAAGGTGGGGTCTCGGTTGAGCGTTCCGAAATTGCCGAAGACGTACGGCAGCTCGGTCGCATGTCCCGCTCCCACCCGTGCGGCCTTGAGCATCGGCGTCGCATGATCGAATCGGTACATCCATGTCGGCGAATGCCTGCTGTGCGCGTCGGCGATCCACAAACTGGGCATGAGAAATCCTGCGTCCCGCGAAATAGCCTGTGCTCCAGCGGGTTTGTCCCTGTCCGGATACGCCGCCATGATTTCGGCGACACGATAGGCCGGCAGATCCGCGTGGTCGTGCGCGATGGCGCGGAACATCTCGGAGACGGTGTCCGAGGTGATCGGCATCAACGGAGACTTCATGAATCGGAAGATCGAGGGCTCGTCGTGGTTGGTGCCGATGATCAACGGGATCTTGTGCGAGAGCCCCTTCTGGAAGGCAGCCACGGGATAACGCGGAACGATATCGCCGTCGACGACCGGCGAAAGACCAAGTGTCCCAGGAACTGTCGTCGGGATCTCGTAACAGAGCGTGTCGCCGGCGGTGACC
Source organism: Rhodococcus cerastii (assembly GCF_033042195.1). Taxonomy (NCBI): domain Bacteria; kingdom Bacillati; phylum Actinomycetota; class Actinomycetes; order Mycobacteriales; family Nocardiaceae; genus Rhodococcus; species Rhodococcus cerastii. The sequence goes on along the minus strand of NZ_JAWLKF010000019.1, from coordinate 10,681 downwards.
AGCCTGGTGAAATGCATGTCGAACAATTCGCCGATGTCTTTCCGGTCGACGCCCACCAATTCGAGGAATCTCGACGCCACCGCGGCTCCGCGGTCGGGGCCGTACACCGAGGTCGCAGGCGCGCTCTGCACGATAGCGCGCTGGAACAGCCCCTCGGCCTTGGGAGAAGTCATCAACGTGGTGACCGACGCTCCCCCGGAGGATTCACCGAACACCGTCACCTGATCGGGATCACCGCCGAACGCAGAGATGCACTCGCGGACCCACTGCAGTGCGGCAATCTGATCTCGCAGCCCCAAATTGGTCTCGAACGTGTGCTCGTCGGTGGAGAACGAGGAAAGGTCGAGGAACCCGAACGGGCCCAGCCGGAAATTGATGGTCACCACCACCACGTCGCCGTTCTCGCTGAGGTTCCTCCCGTCGTAGACCCGCTGGGCGGACGATCCGAGCGAGTACGCACCGCCGTGGATCCAGACCAGCACCGGCCGCAGTTCCGCGCCGGGACGGGGAGCCCAGATGTTGAGCGTGAGACAGTCCTCGGAAATCGACAGCGACGGATCGATCGGCACCGGACTGTCGCGACCCTGCGGAGCCATCGCACCGAACTCGAGGCCGTCAAGCACTCCCGACCAGGGCTGCAACGGACGCGGCGCACGGAACCGGAGCTTGCCCACCGGCGGCGTCGCGTAGGGAATACCCCTCCAGGCCACGATGGGCGACGCATCGGCAGCGACCGGATAGCCGAGAACGTCGCCGTAGGGCGTGCTCACGAGCACGGTGGAATCGGACGCAGCGGAGTCAGACGCGGTGTCCATGGAACCTCCCCTTCGGTCGTTGCCCAACGTACCAACATCAACCATCCCCTCGGCGACGATACGCACAGCGTCGACGCCCGCGAGCGAAGGAACCGGCGATGAAGACAATCGGATGTGCCGCAGTGGCAATCGTCGGGGCGTGCCTGCTCGGAGGCTGCGGCTCGAGCGGGGAAGGCAACGGTCCGATGGCGACCGTGATCACCGACCGCCCCACCCCGATCACCACGGCTCCCTCCGTCACCTCCGCCGCGCCGGCATCACCGTCCACCCCAACGACGACCACGCCGACGTCCACCACGGCGGCACCGACGAGTCCTGTTGCAGCCCAGGCAGAACCGCAGGACTACGCGGGCAAAGCACCCGGCTGGTACTACTTCACGAGCCCGAGCGGAAAATTCGAGTGCGGTATCGCCGTGCTCGAGTCCTCGATCGCCGGATGCCACGGGTCACTGCCTGATTCGGCACCCGAGGTTCCCGGCAGCGGGGCGTCGGGAACGGCGGTGAAACCCAACGCTGTGCAGCTGATTGCCGGGTCTGCGGCGAAGTTCGAGAGCTTGGGTGATCCCAAGTTCCACCGTTTCGACGGCCCTGCGGCGGCCTTGCCGTACGGCGAAGTGCTCACAATCCCCGGAAGTGGCTCCACCAACGGCCTCCAGTGCAGCGTCGACGAGCAGACCGGGGTCACGTGCACCGATCAGGTAGGCCACGGTTTCACCGTCTCGGACGACGATTTCGACCTTCGTTGACGGTCTCGTTCGCGCGGCAAACAACCAGGCGTAATGTCCGGGGACGGTACGACAATCCCTGCCGTACGGTCTCCCCAGCGGCCGACGCCTGTGCGCGCGGCCGGAAGGTGCATCACTCATGAATCAGACCTCGGACCGCCACACAGCGAAGGTCATCGGCGTCAGCATCGCCGCTGCTGTGGGCGGATTCCTGTTCGGCTTCGACAGCTCGGTCATCAACGGCGCTGTCGACTCGATCGAAGATCACTTCCTCCTCGGTTCGTTCACCACAGGCTTCGTGGTCGCGATCGCGCTCATCGGGTGCGCAGTGGGTGCCTGGTTCGCCGGCAGCCTCGCAGACCGCTGGGGACGCAAGAAAGTCATGCTGCTGGGCTCGGCCCTGTTCGTCATTTCCTCGATCGGTTCGGGATTGGCCTTCAGCGTCCCCGACCTCATGCTCTGGCGCGTACTCGGTGGCCTCGGAATCGGCATCGCCTCGGTGATCGCCCCGGCCTACATCGCCGAGATCGCTCCGGCCAAATGGCGCGGCTCCTTGGCCTCGCTCCAGCAATTGGCCATCACCATCGGCATTTTCGCCGCTCTACTGTCCGACGCCCTTCTCGCCGGCGCAGCCGACGGCGCGTCCAACGACCTGTGGTTCGGCATCGAGGCATGGCGCTGGATGTTCCTGGTCGGCGTGGTTCCCGCTCTCGTGTACGGGTTGCTGGCCACCCTGATCCCGGAGTCTCCGCGTTACCTCGTCGGTCAGCATCTCGACGAGGAAGCAGCCCGAGTCCTCGCCGAGATCACCGGGGAACTGCACCCGGACGAGCGCATCCACGAGATCAGGCTGACGCTGCGCAAGGAGTCGCGTTCGTCGTTCGCCGACATTCGCGGTCCGAAGTTCGGCCTGCAACCCATCGTCTGGGTGGGCATCACCATGGCTGTGCTGCAGCAGCTGGTCGGCATCAATGCGATCTTCTACTACTCGACGACTCTGTGGCGTTCGGTCGGTTTCACCGAGGATCAGTCGTTCACCACCTCCGTCATCACCGCGGTGATCAACGTCGTCATGACGTTCGTGGCGATCCTGTTCGTCGACCGTATCGGTAGGCGCAAACTGCTGATGGCCGGCTCGATCGGCATGTTCGGCGGACTGGTCATGGCGTCGGTGGCGTTCTCGCAAGCGACCGGCAGCGGCGACAACGTCACCTTGCCCGCTCCGTGGGGTGCGATCGCCTTGGTCGGGGCCAATCTGTTCGTCATCTTCTTCGCCTCGACCTGGGGTCCGATCATGTGGGTCATGCTCGGTGAGATGTTCCCCAACCGCATGCGCGCCATGGCACTCGGCATCGGTACCGCAGCCAACTGGATGGCCAACTTCGCTGTCACGCTTGCTTTCCCGCCGCTGACGTCGTCTGTGGGTCTGTGGGTGATCTACGCAGGGTTCGCGTTGTTCGCCGCGCTCTCGTTCTTCTTCGTCAAGGCCAAGATCCGGGAGACCAAGGGTATGGAGCTAGAAGACATGCTGGGGTGATGCCGGACCGCAGATACAGGGGCAACAGCAGCACCATCGAGTGACCGGTGTTACTGTCACTGTCGTTCTGACACGGGGTGTGTCCGCCGATGCGGATGCTGAGATCAAACCCGCCGAACCTGATGCAGGTAATGCTGACGAAGGGATGTCAAGGCGATGACGCCTGTTGTATCTGCGGACCCGGTCCGCTTCACCGATCTACTGTGGGATGCGTCCGAGAACATTCGACGGGCGATCGACGACCTCGAATTTCTTCGGCTCCTCGGGGCGGGGACGCTTCCGCTCGATGCGTTCCGTCGGTACCTCGAACAGGACTCGCTCTATCTGGGCGGATACGTCAAATCGCTGTCACTGCTGGCAGCGCACGCACCGAACCCGGCCGTCGGCGCGTTCTGGGCAAGCGCCGCCGCGAGTGCGATGGACGAAGCCGCATCGCACGAAGCGATGCTGAACGGTGGAGCACTGCCCCCGTCGCCCCGGACGCCCGAGCCCTCACCGGCATGCCTGGGCTACACGTCCTACCTGACCGCGACGGCGGCAACCGAACCGTATCCTGTTGCGGCAGCAGCTGTTCTGCCGTGCTTCTGGATCTACGCCGACGTCGGTCGCTCACTCGCCAGTGCAGCGAAGGCTGTTCTCGATCGAGATCCCGAGCATCCGTACGCGCAGTGGGTGGCCGCGTACGATGCGCCGGAATTCCATGCCATCGTCGACGCCGCCAGGACATTCGTCGATGACGCCGCAGCGGCCGCGACGCCGACGCAGCGCGAACAGATGATCGACGCCTTCGTCGTGGCATCGAGATACGAATTGATGTTCTGGGACAGCGCATTACATCCCACCCCATGGCCCCTGGCCGAGAGTGCGGTGTACGCATGAGAACCACTCGGATTCTCGCCGCGTTGGCGGCGGCAGTCGTTGCCACGACCGGCCTGGTGGGGTGCTCGGACTCGACGGACTCGAACACCATTCGGTTCGCCCTCGACTGGACGCCGAACACCAACCACACCGGCCTGTACGTGGCCCTGCAAGAGGGCTATTTCGCAGACGCAGGTCTGGACGTGGAGATCCTCCCGTACAACAACACCGCGGCAGACACTCTCGTCGATGCCGGAAACGCCGAGTTCGGAATCAGCACACAGAGTTCGGGCGTCTTCGCCACCTCGGCGGGCGCGCAGACCGTCTCGGTCCTCGCGCCGCTCCAGCACTGGGCGACCGGTATCGGAGTTCGTGCAGACAGAGACGACATCCCGAGCCCGAAAGCACTCGACGGCAAGGTCTATGCCGGCTTCGGCGAGTCCGGCGAACAGGCCGGCCTGCAACAGGTGATCAAGAACGACGGCGGCACAGGCGAATACGAGACGGTGGTACTGGGCACATCGGCGTACGAGGCGGTCTACTCCGGTACCGCCGACTTCACCGTCTCCTACTTCGCGTGGGAAGGCATCGAGGCCGAGCACAGCGGAACTCCGATGAAGTACTTCGACTACACCGACTACGGATTTCCCGACGCCTACGCCATCACGATCAGCGGCAACGAACCGTGGCTCGACGCCCACCCGGACGAGGCGAGGAAGTTCGTGCAGGCACTGCAGCGCGGCTACCAGCTCGCTGCCGACGATCCGGACAAGGCCGCACAGGATCTGATCGACGCCAACCCGGGAACCTTCACCGACGAATCGCTCGTCTTCGAGAGCCAGGAGATGCTCGCCGCGAAGTACATGAAGGACTCCAACGGCGAGGTGGGACGACAGAGCCTCGACAAGTGGGCCGCCTACTCGAAATTCCTCTACGACAGCGGTGTGCTGGCCGATCAGAACGGCGCGCCTCTGACTGCGGAGCCGGACTGGTCGACGTACTTCACCAATGACTACCTCGGCGATCGATGAGTCGGTAGCCGCTGACCGAGGTTCCTACTCGTTCAGCGGTATCCGAGCCTCGCTACGGTGGGCGTGGCCCGCGCTGACCGTCGTCGTCCTACTCATCGCCGCCTGGCAGATCTATGTCGAGATCAGCGGCATCCGGCCGCAGGTGCTGCCGTCCCCGAGCCGCGTGGTGGTCCAGGGTTGGGCGCAGCGCGACGCGATCGCCGAGAACGCAGCGGCGACCCTGCAGGTGACCCTCGTCGGCTTCGCGGTCTCCCTGGCCCTGGCGTGGTTGCTGGCCATCGCGGTGGATTTCTCGCCGTGGCTGCGGCGCGCGTTCGTTCCCCTCTTCGTCGTATCGCAGACGCTCCCGATCATCGCGATCGCGCCGCTGCTGATCATCTGGTTCGGCTTCGGGCTGCTTCCGAAGATCCTGGTGATCGCACTGGCCACGTTCTTCCCGATGGCCATCGGGCTCATCGAGGGTTTCGCGGCGGCCGATCGAGACGCACGATCGCTGCTGGCCAGCATGGGAGCATCGCGCTGGCAACAGTTTCGATACGTGCGGCTACCGTCGGCGCTTCCGCGGTTCTTCACCTCTCTTCGCATCGGAATCACCTACGCCGTGGTCGGCGCGATCTTTGCCGAATATGCCGGAGCCAGTGCAGGGCTCGGCATCTACATGAGTCAACAGAAGAACTCGTTTCGTACCGATCTGGTTCTCGCCGCGGTTGCCGTGACGGCCGTGATCAGTGTGGTCCTGTTCGTCTCCACCTTTGTGGTGGAGCGGTTCGTCGCACCTTGGGCGCGCCACGGTACGGTGGGTCTTCATGTCTGAACCCGACACCTTCATCGATGTTCGCGATCTCACCAAGTCGTTCGGCGAAAAGCCTGTGCTCGACGGCATTTCGTTCGGGGTGCAGCCTGGTCAGTTCGTATCGATCATCGGTCCCAGTGGCTCGGGCAAGAGCACTGTGTTCAACATGCTCGCCGGGCTCGACCGACCCGATTCCGGCACGGTTCGCGTACCGCCGTGCGCCTACATGCCGCAGAAGGATCTGCTGTTTCCGTGGCGTTCGGTGTTGGACAACACCACCCTCGGTCTCGAAGTGCAGGGCGTCGCCAAGAAGGAGGCGCGTGCGCGGGCACGCGAGCTTTTCCCGGTCTTCGGCCTGGACGGGTACGAGTCGGCCAGGCCGTTCGAGCTCTCCGGCGGTATGCGCCAGCGAGCGGCGCTGTTGCGCACGGTGGTTCAGGGTCGATCGGTACTGCTGCTCGATGAGCCCTTCGGGGCGCTTGACTCGTTGACGCGAAGCGACATGCAGGCCTGGTTGCAGCAGGTCTGGTCGGAGTTTCGATGGACGGTACTGATGATCACGCACGACATCCGTGAAGCGGTCTACTTTTCCGATCGCGTGATCGTCCTCTCCCCCAGACCCGCCCACGTTCGACGCCAGGTCGAGGTGACGCTACCCCGCCCACGCGGGCTCGAGATCGTCACGACGCCGCAGTTCGCAGCGGTCGAGAAGCAGCTGATGGACGTTCTGCTCAGCGCGTCGACGCTCTGACCGACATCACGACGCCGACCTCGGGTGGTGTCGTTGCCTGGCCGTTCGAGCGGACTTCGCCAGGCTACTGGGCCCTCACCTGGCAGTTGTCCCACCCAATCGCAGCGCGAGATCGTCGACGGCGGAGAACGCCGCCTCGAGATTGGCTTGCGCCTTGGGAATCTGCGGCGCGAGTGCCGGCACCCGCTCGGCGAGCGTCAAGTCGACCGGAACGAAGTGAACCTCCATTCCCAGCGCAACTCCGAGCACCTGACGCAGTTGTGCAGTGGTGTGATCGGCGGACGCGTTGTCCGTACCGGGGGTGTAGTCGTTACCCCGACTGGTCACCACGACGACGGGCTTGCCGACGAGGGGTGCGGTGTCACTGTCGAACGGCACGGTGAGGCCCGGAACGTGTATGTAGTCGATCCATGCCTTCAGGGTCGATGGGATCGACCAGTTGTACATCGGCGCACCGATCAGCACCGCGTCCGCAGAGATCAGTTCCTCGATCAGTTCGACCTGCAGCGCCTCGGCAGATGGCTCGACGGTTTCGTCTGCGGTTCGCAGATGAGGTGCCCAATGCAGCGCGGAGGTGGGCAGATGCGGCAGCGGACTCGTGTGCAGGTCTCGATGGATCACCGAGTGGTCCGTGCCGATCCCATGCCAGGCGTCAGAGAAGCGGGCCGTGACCCGCCGGCTGGTCGAGCGGACCGGGTCGGCGGACGAATCGAGGTGCAACAACTGCGGCACTGAACGCTCCTCACATGCTGGGTGCTTCGAGCCTATGCGTACCGCCGCGTTCGCTCGCTCCTATCCTGGACGAATGGACTTCCGATTCGTCATGCCTGCCCTCGACTCGCGATCGGCCACCTCGCTGGCGGCGGTCGTTCACGAGCGCACCGGGTCAGACGTCGACATCAGAATCGGCGGTTCGGAGGTCCGACTCGACGACGCGACACGCAGCGCGGTGTTGGAACTTCTCACCCAGCTCGCGACCGGCCGGGCGGTGGCCGTCGGTACCGTGGACGAGTTGCTGACCACCTCGCACGCTGCCGAGGTGCTCGGTGTTTCGGACACCTATGTCAGACGGTTGGCCGATGCGGGCGATCTACCGATCGAAATGCGCGGCACCCACAGGCGATTTCGGCTCGAAGACCTTCTGCGGCATCGTGATCGATTCCGGTGACGATGACGGTTGCCGTCACCCGGCCTCGCGCTCGAAGTGCTCGGACTGGACCGTCATGAGATCACGGAACGCCTGTCCGGCGGCCAGCCAGAGCTGTTCGGAGTCTATGTAGTCCACCCCTCGGACCTCGACGTCTCCAAGGTAAGCGCCGACGTCGACCGACAGCATTCCGATGACCGAAGAGACGTCGGCATCGAGATACGTGGATTGGGTGTTCTGCAGCTCGCGGAACTGAGCCGAGAAGAACTCGGCTGGGATCCTGCGATCGACGAACTGGGCGATGAGGAACAGGAAGCGGGACGCATGGGCGGAGCCCGTCCGGAAGGAATGTTCCATGGTGAAGACCTCTCCCCACGGTCGACAGCACCCCTCGCACTGTCGACCGTTGAGCTCGCTGGTACCCGAATTTCGATGATCGGACGAACTCTCGAACATCGATTCGACCCAGGGGCTAAAACAGGGAGCTCGTCCTACCAGGGCCAGATTAATCGGACCTTTCTCCGGTTTTGACCGGAAAAGGCGATTTGATGAGGAGTCACAACTACACAGTCCCGGGCTGTGGTTCTCTACTGAAACGATCCCAGCGGAGCACGATCCGGAGTGTCCAGTTGCCAGAACTCCCAACCGTCACGCTCTTCGACATCACCACTGATATGCGTTGCCACCGCACTGGCAGCGACGGAAGGATTGTCGAACCGTCGGCCTTCCATCGGTCCTGCGGTGATCTCGAGTCGCTGCGTTTCGGGATCGTAGCGTCCGCTCAGCCGATAGCCCTCGCAATCGGCGACCACGCGTACTCGGTTGTCGATCACTTCTTCTTCCAAGGCCGCCTTGGCCGACTTACGGGGTGCTTTCACCCGGGGAGTACGTACCCACGTCTGTTCGGGGCCGACATCGATCGTCGTGTCCAGCGTCGAGCTCAGACCAAGCAGGTCCCAACGCTCGCTGCCGTGCAGCACTCGGTCCACCGCGATTGCGTGGTGCCCGGTCCTGGTGCGCAGTGGCGAATCCTGGACCCAGAGGTCGACCTCTCCGCGAATGTCGGTGGCCATCTCTTCCGACGACACCATGTAGAAACGCGGCTCTTCGTTCGCGAGATCGACGAACACCCAGTACGAGGATCCGGTGTCGTCACTCTCGAGCGATTCGTCCTGCCTGCGGGCCTTCCAATCACCCGTCACCTTCGATCGAACGCGAACTATGCACGACGACGTGCCGTCCATCGACCAGACCTGCACGGGATTTCGACGCGACGTTGTCAGCCGCTCCGCACGTCCACCGCGCTGAGCGACGGTTCGAATGAATGCCTTGATTCCCCGGTCGGATGTGTCTTCCACGGATTGCCACCTTCAGCCTCGAGAGCGACCCGTACTTATGAAGAGCGGTGTTGCGACGGGTGGCGCTGGCACGACTCGGTTTCCCTCACCCTACTGCGTCGATGCCTGCTCGAGTAACCGCAGAACGCCCCACCGGAGGAGTGCCGGTTACCGTGGTGACACCGAAACTCGGCCAGGAGGTACCACCATGCCGGTCAAGATCACCCACGACACTGTTGACCACAGGTTCGAGATCCATGTCGATTCCGAGCTGGCAGGCTACTCGGAGTACCTCGAATCGGACGGATCGCGAACGTTTCATCACACCGTGACGCTTCCGCAGTTTCGCGGCCGAGGACTTGCCGCCGCCCTCACCGAATACGCGCTCGACGACACCAGCACGCATGGTCTGCGCGTTGTCCCCGCGTGCTGGTTCGTTCGCGACTTCATCGCAGCCGCGGGCGATCGCTATTCACATCTGACCGTCCTCTGACCGTCCTCTGACCGTCAGCGACGGGACGACATCACCTCGAAGCTGATCTCGGATTCCGATTCGCAGTCCTTCGAGGCCATGTCCTCCGCAGCCCCACCGTCACATGAAATCTCTTCTGCAACAGTTGCTTCGGCAGCTCTCTCCGCCGCGACCCGACGCCGTTCGTAGTTCTGCGCACCCCGCGCGACGCGTTGTCGATGTTCGTTCAGGATCTGTTCGTAGTGGTACATCTGTTCTCCTACAACAAGAGTGGACGCCGAGCACAGAGCATTGCTGTGCGGCGAAGTATTGAGTCGATCGATGCATATCGTCGGCAGGAACCGGCCGATTGCGCCGAAGGCTCACTCAGAGAGCATGATCGGCGGCCATGGCAATCCGCGTGTAGACGAATCGACGGCGCACGGAATTCGCGTCTGCTGTCATTGTCCACCTCCACGGTCTCTGCGATGTGCCTGTGCCACGATCATGCACGGCTGCGGCGACGAACTCCACCGATTAAATTCAGCGGGTGACGACGAAGGACCTGTTGTTCACCAATTCTCCTGGCGCAGATGGTGATTCGCGTCGACTACGCCCTCTCTGCGATGCCGTGAGACCCCGACAGTGACGACACATCGAACCGACACCCTGGACGCTGCCCGGTACTACTCGTTTCTGACGTTCGCTGAGTCGAGATGGAGATTGCGAACCCGCAACCTCGCGCCGGCACATGGGTCCAGGCCTCGCTCTTCGCAAACGCGCGCGCGTTCGTCAGGTGCGCGGGAAATGGCGAGTGGTCGGGGCGCGATTCTGCGCGCGGATAGCGAACGCGCGCGCGTCTGCGCTCCTATGAGCGTCCGCGGTCGCGTCGCCTGTCGGCAACCGGGTCCAGGCCCGGACCGTACCGGATGCGTGCGGATTCGTGGTCCGCGGTCGCGTCGTCTGCCCGCACTCCAGTTCAGACACAGACCCCGCTCGTCGCAAAGGCGCGCGCGTTCGTAAGAGCGTCCGCGGTGGCGTCGTCTGCCGGCTGACTAGTTCAGGCAGGCCGCACTCGTGGCGGGTGCGCGTTCGTCGTCGGGTGCGCGCGTTCGTGAGGTGCGCGCGCGTTCGTCGGATGCTCGTGGTGTGGTGATGGGTGGTTTCGAAATGCAGAATGGCCCTCGACCGTGGTCGGGGGCCATTCTGGGATGTTGTGTTCGGCGGTGTCCTACT